>JAERRQ010000014.1 GCA_016735355.1 Desulfobacterales bacterium
TTTATTATGAAAAGCATATCTTTGGTCCTTGGAAGCGGAGGCGCTCGAGGATACGCCCATATCGGGATAATTGAAGTGTTGGAGGATTATGGTTATGAAATTCAATCGATAGCCGGATCTTCCATGGGAGCATTGATCGGCGGACTTTATGTCTGCGGAAAGCTTGATGCTTATAGGGAGTGGGTTTTAACTCTTGACGTCCTGGATGTATTGAAACTGCTGGATTTCACAATCGGTAAAATAGGTTTTATCAAAGGAGACAGAGTCTTCAGCATCATGGAGGAGATGATTGGTGAAAATAATATTGAGGATTTGCCCATGGCCTTTACTGCTGTGGCTACTGATTTGACAACTCAAAAAGAAGTGTGGCTGCAAAGAGGAAATTTAAGTGTTGCTGTCAGGGCATCGATTGCCATCCCAACGATTTTTACTCCCGTTGAAATAAAAAATAAAATATTAATCGATGGCGGTATACTCAATCCCGTTCCCATAGGACCCACGCTATCAGATATGACCGATTTAACAGTTGCGGTTAACTTAAATTCGCCTAAAACAATAAAACATCAAATAATAATACCCGAAAAAGAAAAGAAACGACAACGCCTCTTGCATGACAAAATAAATACCTTTTTGGAACAAAAACTTCCCGGCAAAGAAAAATCAGGACTCAATTACACGACAATATTCAGAAAAACGATTGATACCATGCAACATGCCATTGCACGGTATAAGATGGCGGAATATCAGCCGGACGTGGTCATTGAAATTCCGGGCAATTGTTGCGATTTTTATGATTTTCATAAAGCCTATGAAATGATCGAAATTGGAAAAAAAACTGCTGCTGAAGCATTAGAAAGACTTGATGATGCGACACTCCATCCGGATAGTGAATGAGCTTACTTCTTTCATTTCCATTTTCTTTTGATCCGCATTTTGTTGCAGCTTGTATCTCATTCAGGCAGCGAGATGTTTTTGCCGTTCAAACGAAACGGAAAACTTTATCTTTAAATCCATAACAAAAGTTGAGCTACGGAATATATAAGAGGTGGAAAACATGACCTTGGGATTATCTTTAAAACGGCGCATCGTAATCGGCGGCTTATTGCTCCTGGCGCTTGTCAGCACCCTCTTTTATTTTCAAGAAAAATTCCACGTAGTAAGCGTGGTAAGCTTTTTTGAATGGCTTGAATGGCTTGGCGCCTGGGCTCCGTTTCTTTTCATCCTTGTCGAGATGGTGGTGGTGGTATTTATTTTACCCGGGTTCGGACTCATCCTGGCGCTCGGCGGCGGATTTATGTTCGGCGTTTTAAAAGGCGCGCTTTATATCGTCATCGGCACGACTCTGGGAGCAGCACTCGCATTTATGATCGCGCGCCATTTTTTCGGGGAAAGGACTTCAAGGTTCATCCTGACCCACTCAAAGTTTAAGCTGCTCAACGACGAACTGTCGCGCGAGGGTTGGAAGATCGTTCTGCTGACAAACCTCGTACCGTTCTTTCCTTTCAAGCTCTCCCATTATTTTTTCGGGCTCACAGGGTTCTCTCTCCGGGATTTGGTCATCGGAGTCTTCTTCGGAATCATGCCGGTTACGATCACCAACGCTTATATAGCTTCTCTTGCCTCCGATCTATCAACCCTTGGCTTGCGCAGCTCTTCGAGATCGCAGGCGAATTGGGTCATATATGGCATCGGCCTTGTCATTATGATCGGAGTGGTTGTTTACATCACTCGCCTGGCCCGAAGAGCTCTGGATAAGTACGTTTCGAGGGAAGAATCGCCCTGAAAGTATATGCAACAAAATCTGCGCCCTTACAGGGAAAAGTCGTTACTTCTCAAAAACCCCCAGTCCCCGCTCCTTAATCAACGACGCACCCTAAAAAATACCTTCACAAAATTACTTGTATTAATATAAAATTTTTTGTATTAAAGACTGCCTGCACGTCGAAAAATTGACCTGCCCTACGAATTTCAGCGAAATCTGCTGGGCGGCATCCGGAGGGTTATCAAATATTCAATCCCGCCATGGAAAAGATATATTATCGTCTTTTCACCTTAGTCCCGGAACACCGGCCATGGCCGCCGCCTGGATTATTCTTGCCAGGACCCGATTTCCGGCGGAGCTGACCGAGTCTTCTCCTCAAAAGGGCGTTAAAACAGCATCAGTCCCCTTTGATATTTCATTAGAGTTTATTCCGGATCTTCTGCGTGGACCTGATAAGCAATTGGAGCGTCTTGCAGAAGGGCTGGCCACGAATGCACCTGAATTTACTAATCTTATTCATCTGAGAATGGAACAATTGTGGATTTTCAAGAGAAGTGTACTATAGTGCGGGACACACGAACTGATACTTGATGCCGTCACTAAGGAACGAGGATGAAATAACTTCCCCAACTATGCATCACAGCTTCAGTCCATCTTTGCCCGATCTAAAATTACAAAAATATTGAAATAGCTTGCTATTCCTTCAACTTTTGTAATTTTAGATCGGGCAAACCTAACCTAAATCTGTGCGCCTACTTGTGGAAGTTATTTCGTCCACGTTCTTAAGGCAAAATCAGCCAACCGTTAGAGAAGCGTCGGCTGATCAACGTTTGTTATAATGGAGGCCATAACATGCAGCAGACAAACAAAAATCCTGATTACTATATGTTAAAAGCGTCTGAAGCCTTTAGAAAAAAAATCATGATAATTTCTCCGAAATTTAAAATCCTTTACGCGGGCGGAAAAGATTTTGATAAGCATAAACCCGATGTTGTGGGAACATTATGTTATGAAGCGCTTTATGGTCGAAACTCTCCTTGCAATAATTGTCCCGCACTGGAAGTTGCTCAAACCCACAAGTTAGCCTTAAGGGAACCCCAGGGAGGATTTTCATGCTTATATTCTTATCCTGTTTTTTCCGGTGAAAAAATCGAGGCGTTTGCAATGTTCGACTTTGAATTTTCGGACATCAAAGAACTGGGAGAAAAACTGCATAACAGGTCTAATGCTTTTTTACGCAACCTTATCCTTAGTGCGGTGGACGGCGTTGTCTCCGCCGACAGATCAGGCAAGATACGCATGTTCAACGATGCTGCCGCAGAAATAACCGGATTTAGCGTAGATGAAGCCATCAATAAACTCGATATTTGGGATATATATATAGATGACGGCGCGAGAGAGATTATGAAAAAACTTCGCAGTGATGAATACGGAGGCAAGGGAAAGCTTAAGGCATACCATGTTAATATTTTAAGAAAAGACGGTGCTACCGTTCCCATCAGCCTTAATGCCTCGATTGTATACGAAGATGATCGCGAAGCGGCCACTATCGGCTTTTTTCACGATTTACGGGTGGAACTTAAAATGAAAAAGGAACTGGCGCAGACCCAGTCACAGCTCCTTCAGTCGGAAAAGATGGCATCTCTGGGCAAACTTGCTGCCGGTGTGGCTCACCAGTTAAACAATCCTCTTGCTGGAATTATTATTTTTTCAAAACTGATAATGGAAGAATATGATCTTGTAGAGGAAGCCAAAGAAGATTTACGGCGGGTAATTCTGGATGCAGAGCGATGTCGCGATACAGTTAAGGAACTTTTGGAGTTTTCACGTCAAACAAGTCAATTAATGCGTCCGCACGATGTTAATAAAGCTATAACCCGAACACTTTTTTTGCTGGAGAATCAAACTCTTTTTCATAATATTGAAATAAAAAAAAATCTGGATCCAATGCTTCCGTCAGTAGATGCCAATATGCAGCAGTTGAATCATGTGTTCCTGAACCTGATCCTTAATGCTGCCGATGCGATGGATGGCCGGGGAAAACTTACTATTAATTCTTACCTGCTATCCGGCAAGAATGGAGTCTGTATTGAAATATCAGATACAGGCCCAGGGATACCGGAAAAAAATCAAAAACAGATTTTTGAGCCTTTTTTTACCACCAAAGAAGAGGGCAAAGGAACCGGGCTGGGTCTCAGCATGGTTTATGGTATTGTGGAAGACCACGGCGGCAGAATCTATGTGAAAAATAAACCTGATCAGGGCGCAACTTTCTATATTGAACTTCCGATCGCAGCTCGGGATAACCAAGGAGACGATAATGGAAAATAGTATAAAAACCACTCAAGTGCTGGTTATAGATGATGAACAGGACCTTAGAGACGGAGCGGAGCGAATTCTTACCCGAATGGAATGCGATGTTTTTAAAGCGTCTCGTGGAGATGAAGGCCTGGATATTATAAAAGAGGAAGAGATTGCCATTGTCCTTCTTGATATGAAGATGCCGGGCATGGATGGGATGGAGGTTCTTAAAATAATTAAGGATATGGATAAAGAGATTCTCGTAATTGTAATTACCGGATATGCAACATTGGAGACAGCCATAGAAGCCATGAAAATTGGGGCTTACGACTTTATCTCAAAACCTTATGAACCTGAACAATTGCGCATAGTCGTCAGGCGGGCGCGTGAAAAGTTTGAACTCAAACGTGAAGCCGAACAACTGGAGGCAAAACGAAAAAAGACACTTCTTGACCTTGACACTGAAAAAAGCCGAATCCATACTATCATTGAATCTCTTCCCAACGGAGTTGTGGTAACAAATTCTGAAGGGAAGGTGATGCTTATGAATCCTTCTTTTCGTCTCCATTTGGGCATCGATAAATCGATTGCTACAGGACAACATATAGATACTTATATTTCCGACAAAGCTCTTTGCAATCTTATAATGGAAATTTCACGGGGCAAGCATGTGGATTTTAATGATATCCCCACATATGAGCTTTTATTGCCTAATAATAAATATTTAATGGCGCGCGGTCGGCCTGTGCTTGGCGATAAAAGGGAATGTCTTGGCGCAGTTGTAAATTTTATGGATATTTCAGCCATGAAAACCCTGGATCAGCTAAAGTCCGAATTCGTTGCCAAGGTTTCCCATGAACTCAGATCTCCACTTTCCACTATACATGAACAACTGGCACTGGTGCTAAAAGAATTTGTTGGTGTAAAATCCGAAGAGGATCAACATATGCTTTCACGCGCCAAAGAAAAGACCAGGGGGCTTATTTCTCTGATCGGAGACCTGCTGGATCTGTCACGCATTGAATCGGGAATAGTTGTCCAGGAACCAAAACAAGTCAGCCTGGTTGACTTGTTGAAAGATATAGTCGATTTTCTTGGAACCAGGGCTAAAAATAAGATGCAGTCCCTTACATTGGAAGTTCCGGACGATCCTTTACCAATTATAAAGGCCGACCCGATTGCTCTGGAGAGTATTTTCGGCAATTTGATTACCAATGCCGTCAATTACACCCAGGATAAAGGAGCTGTCAAAGTTAAGGTAGAATATATTGGAATAAATATTAGAGTCATGGTGACAGACAATGGATTCGGAATTGAAGAAAGGCACCTGGACAAAATTTTTGACAGATTCTACAGGGTTAAAAATGACAAAACACGCTATATAACAGGTACGGGGCTCGGCCTTCCCATTGTAAAAGGTCTGGTCGATTCTATTGGTGGGTTTATTGATGTTGAGAGTACTTTTGGCAAAGGGACTGTTTTTACCGTTATTATACCTGTAAAAACTTGAGCGAACCCTTGGTTTGTCATTCACCTATAAAGATTCAAGCGCTTTCATAAATTCATATGTGTCGACCTGCGTTTTCGTTAATAAAGCAAAGGTACGCTTGGCCTGATGAGCAAGAACAGGAAGGGCGTCTATGAATTTTATGCCTCTGCTATCGGCCATATCCTTCCAGAAATTTTCTTCGGATCCATAGTTCATATCGACTATCAGTTTGCATTCCGGAGTTTCAAGCCTATTTACCAGGTCTGCAAACTCCGGCATTTCATCAATAGTAGATTGAACTGTGGCATTAACTACTATGTCCACCAAAACAGGCTTATCAGGCAAGGATTCAAGTGATTTTGTTTCACCCCCGATTTGTTTGGTAATCTGGAATGTTTTCTCCTCATTCTCGCCTGCTATAAATATTGAAGCCGCCCGCAGCCAATTTAATATAAAAACAACCGCCCTGGCGGTTCCTCCTGATCCAAAAACAAGAGCCGACTTGCCGGTAAGGTCAAAACCTGCTTCGTCCACGGCATCCATAAAACCTATGGCATTAGTATTGTATCCTTTTAGTATTTTTCCGTCGTAGATGATGGTATTAACCGCACCGATAATATTGGCCCCTTCCGAAAGAATATCGAGATGAGGTATTACCGTCTCCTTAAAAGGTATAGTCAGGATTGCACCCGTCATATTCAATACTTTGATGCTCTGGAGCGCCTGTCCGATCTGATCCGGTTCGACCATGAAGGGAACACATGCCCCTTTCATGCCGACCCTTTTTAATATCTTTGTATACATTGCGGGTGTTTTTGAACGTAATGCCCGTTTATCGCCCAACATGCAAAAAACCTTCATCTGATATCCTCGCTTGTAAACTTTTATCTGATAAATCAGCCGGCCGGCAGTGTTCCATCAGGATCGAATTTTGCTTTTATGTAACAAAGTAGCCTCCGATCCTGATAAAAATAGATATAAAGTGGAACCATAAACAACAGAATCCCGTTTTTTCTTATAGACTTCTTATAGACCTAGAAGGCTTTTAATGCTGTCTGTAATCTCTTCTGAAGAAGCCGGTTTGGGTAGATAATCCTCAGCCTCCATGCTCATTCCGTCATGATGTGAATAACGGGTTGAAGTCACATGCGACGCTACCGCAGTCAGCATAAGTATCGGAATATCAGCATATTTTTCGTCGTTTTTAAGCTCCTTGCAGACTGCATACCCATCTTTTTCAGGCATCATAACATCCAGAACAATAGCATCAGGAGGATTATCCTTTACTTTTTGAATCCCTTCCACACCATCATAAGCAACATCTACATCAAACCCTTCTTTTTCCAGGTTCCTCTGAACAAGGGAAGCGAAATCAGGCTCATCATCGACTATAAGAATTCTTTTTTTTGTGTTCATAAATACCTCCTTAATATTGTTGAAAGTAAAAATTTATGTTTAAAGATAATGTTTATCAATATTAATCTATATGTACTTGTTACGGTTGATTGAAACAAAATAGTTAACCGTGAATGCTTATAATTGTATTAGTGCAACTAATCAGCAATCTCCGGTCTGGGAAACAGACCGGTCCGTTTGACAATTTCCGGCACTTTTTCCTCCCATTCAATGGCCATGATATGAAATCCCCGCACACCCTCAACTTCTTTTAAACGCTCAATCGATTCCACGCAAATGTCGATTCCTTCCTCGGCCTGTTTCTCCTTTGGGACGCCGGCCAGACGTTTGATCAATTCGTCCGGCACATCCATGCCCGGAACCCTGTTTTTCATGTACCTTGCCATGCCGGCAGATTTCATGGGGGTCATTCCCGCCAGAATATATACCTTTTCATGAAGGCCGCGTTCCCTTACTCTTTTCATCCACTCCTCGAATTTATCCAGATTATAGATGCACTGGGTTTGAATGAATTCAGTGCCGGCTGCAATTTTTTTGGCCAGACGCGGCACACGAATCTCAAACGGATCGGCAAATGGATTGGCCGCAGCTCCCACAAACATCTTTGGGGGACGTTCGATATCATCTCCGCCAAGAAATTTTCCTTGATCCCGCATATGCCTGACGGTCTGAACAAGCTGCATGGAGTCTATATCATGAACGTTCTGTCCATTGGAACAGTCTCCGAAGCTTTGATGATCACCGGAAAGACAGAGAATATTATTAATATCAAATGATGCTGCTCCCAGGATATCGCTTTGCAGGGCAATCCGGTTCCTGTCTCGGGTCACCATTTGAAGTACCGGATCCAGCCCCATCAGCTTCAATCGGATGCAGGCTGCCAGACTGCACAGCCTGGTCACGGAGGTCTGATTATCAGTGATATTCACAGCATCAACATAATCTTTTATTAAATCCGCTTTTTTAATGATAACTTCCGGATCACTACCGCGGGGCGGACCGCACTCCGATGTTACGGCAAGTAAGCCAGCGGCAAGAACTTTTTCCAGTCTGCTTGGTGTTTTTACATTCATAGCTGCACATCCTCCCTCACAACTTTTCGAGGCCCGCCGGCTCGATCGGTTGACCAGTCTTTAATGGGACTTATAGTTTCATAGTCATCGAGTTTCCCCAGCGCGTCAAGTCTGTCAATAATCAACTGCCATGCACAATCAAGCTCCTTATTGATTTCGCATTTCCCGTTGCTGGATCCACCGCAGGGACCGTTTAAAATTCTTTTGGCACATCTGGAAACCGGACAAATTCCACCTGTACGCGCCAGAATACACTCCCCGCAGGCCTGACATCTTTCAGTCCAGAGGCCTCTTGCTTCCGTAGCGCCTAGGAAACATGTATTTACTCCGGGTATAACCGGTACGGTATGGTATTCTTCCGCTGTAAATTGCACTCCCACACCGCATGCAAGCGATACTATGGCGTCATATTGGTCAGCCACATCACGGATCTCTTCCAGATATTCGTGATCGCATTGCCGCTCCAGAGTCCTTTCGTCTATTGTCACATCTTTCCCCTGGTTTAGAAAATACATCCTCAAGGCTGACGCCAGAATTCCCACCTCTTTTTTACCTCCGGCCTCGCAGACCGTGACACACTCGTTGCAGCCCAGGATAAGGATGGTGGTATAATCTTTAATCTCCTCAATAATCTCTTCAATAGGTTTTTTATCAGCAACAATCATAAGATCCGACCCCTTTTAAAACTAAATTATTTAATTTGATTTTAATCGTATTTTACGATTTCGCAAAAGGCCTGCTTTTCAGGCCGCCTTCTTTTTTGCGAGTTTTAACGGGTTAGGCCCCAATTTTAATATCTTTTCATGCATTTCTACCGCATATTTTGCAAAGAGGGGCCCCTCTCCGGCGGACAGATTATACATTTGCACCCTTTCACCTCCGATACCGATTGTATCTAAAATTTTCCGGGCCTGCTCCACCCGTTTGCGGGCCCTGAAATTACCGCTGTCGTAATGACAATCACCTTCCATGCATCCAACCGCATAGACCCCGTCCGCTCCCATCTCAAAGGCGCGCAGAATATGGAGAATATCAACCTTTCCGGTGCATGGAATCCTGACAATTTTGATGCTTGACGGATATTTCAATCTCATGGAACCTGCCAGGTCCGCGGCAGTGTAACCTCAGAAATTGCAGCAAAATGCTATGATAACAGGCTCAAAATCTTTACTCATAAGACTCCCTCCAGCAAGGCTTCCACCTCGCACAATATTTGATCGTCCTCGTACCAGTTTAATTCAATAGCCTTGGCCGGACATTCAGATGCACAAACGCCGCACCCGTGGCACAGGGCTTGGTCTATTTCACTAACACCTTTGTCATTTATTACAGGCACACCGTAGGGACAAGATCTGACGCAGACAAGACAGGCTGCGCACTTTTCTTCTTCAACCTTGGCCGTTACAGCCGACAGGGTAAGGTGTGGTTGAGATAAAAATGTGGATGCCCTTGATGCGGCGGCAAATGCCTGGGATATCGATTCGGAAATTAACAAGGGGCTGTGTGCGGTTCCGCATACAAAAATACCTTCCGTAGACATATCCACAGGTCTAAGCTTTACGTGAGCTTCAATAAAATGCCCTTCAGGATTACGGGCAAGTTTTATTATGGAAGCAAGTTCTTCTGTATCTTCGGCGCGCATTCCCACACTGAGCGCCAGAAGATCTGCGGAAACAAGAAGCCGTTTTCCAAGGACATGATCTTTGAAGGTTACTTCAACCCCGTCCTCAGAAGACTTCACTTGCGGCGGATCATCCAGCGTGTATCTAAAAAAGATAACTCCCAGACGTCTGGCCATGGTGTAGTATTCTTCCAAAAGACCGTACATCCTGATGTCGCGGTACAAAATATAAACATCTGTTTCAGGGTTATCCTCCTTTATATGGATCGCATTTTTAACCGCGCTCTGGCAGCAAATTCTCGAGCAGTTCGGGTTATCATCATTTCGAGAGCCCACGCACTGAATCATGACAACCTGGTCAAGACTTTTTGTGTCATTATTTTCCAGATGCTCCGACAGTTCTATCTGTGTCATAACGCGGCGGTCGTGGCCGTATAAAAATTCATTGGGCTGATATTCATTTGCGCCTGTTGCCAAAATAATAACCCCATGATCAATCTTTCTTTCATACATTCCCGGCCCAACCAGCACTTCTGTGGTAAAATTGCCCTTGAACCCTTCAAATCCCACGATAAGGGACTGAACCAGCACCTGAATTTTCGGATGGTTAGTAATTTTATGGGTCAGATCATCCAGGTATTCTCCGATATCGGCTCCTTCAATGGTAGTAGTCAGTCGATTTGCAAGACCCCCAAGTTTGGTCTCTTTTTCCACCAGAACAACTTCAAACCCCTCGGCTCCAAGACCAAGAGCAGCATTCATGCCTGCCACACCGCCGCCGATAATCAAGGCACGCCGGGTAACCGGAATTGTTTTTTCATGGAGCGGATAGAGTGTGGCAACGCGTGCAACCGCCATCTTGACAAGTTTTTTAGCTTTTTCAGTGGCCTCTTCAGGCATATCTGAATGAATCCATGAATCCTGGTTTCTGATATTGGCCATTTCAAAAAGATATTTATTGAGCCCGCAAGCCTGCAGGGTATCCATAAAAATACCCTCATGGGTTTTGGGAGTGCATGACGCAACTACAATCCGATTAAGCTTCTGTTCGATAATAACCTCTTTCATCTGCTCCTGTGTATCCTGGGAACATGTAAAAAGGTTTTGACCGACATACTCCACATTGGGCAGGGTTTTTGCGTATTCTTCCACTGCATCCACATCCACAACCCCGGCAATATTAATTCCGCATTTACACACAAAAACTCCTATTCTTGATTCTTGCCCCAAGATATCAATTTCTTCGGGAATTTCTACGCTTTTGGTAAGGGTATCGCGTGCATCCGCTAAAAGAGAGCCGACAGCTCCGGCCGCAGCGCTTGCTTCAATCACCGAAGTCGGAATGTCTTTGGGGCCCTGAAATACTCCGCAGGCATAAACACCGGGGCGTGATGTCTGAACCGGCATAAACGGTTCTGAAACTGCAAATTTGTATTTATCAAGCTCCACCTCAAGACGTCCGGCCAGTTCGGCGGTAGACTCCGAGATAGCAAGACCCACGGAAAGAACCACCATGTCGAAACGCTCCTGAATAATTTTTCCGGCCTCATCCACGTATTGCAGGTTCAATTCGCCGGTCTCTTTAATCTCGTCTATGGTGTGTATCCGCGCTTTGACAAAACGAACCCCGGCATCATTTTTAGCTCTTAAATAATATTTTTCATAATCTTTGCCGAATGTACGCATATCCATATTAAAAATCGCACAATCGAGGCCATCGGCTGCATGCTCTTTTGCGATCATCGCTTCTTTAACCGCATACATGCAGCAAACAGAAGAACAGTAACCGTTGCCGCACCGGTTTGTATCTCTGGAACCGACACACTGGAGCCAGGCTATTTTTTTAGGTTCGGTTTTGTCCGACATCTTGACAAGATGTCCCATGGTGGGGCCGGATGCGCTTAAAATCCGTTCAAATTCCAGGCTTGTAAGCACATTGGGGTTTTTCTTGTAAAGATAAAATTCCTGGAATATTGTGGGGTCAAACGGCTCACTGCCGGGACAAAGAATAAGTGAACCGACTTTGATTTCTCTTTCTGCAAGCTTTTGGCTGTGATCAATTGCTCCGGCCAGGCACGCATCCACACATTGATAACATTCGCTGCAAATACCGCAATTCAAACACCTGTCCGCTTCCTTTAAGGCATTTTTTTCATTATACCCCGAGGCAATTTCCATAAAATTTCCTTCCCGCTGTTCAACAGGAAGATAATGCAATAAATTTCTTTCCTTGCCGCACTCACCGGTTATATCCGGCTTTTCATAGGGCCACTCCTTTATCCTGTCCTTTTTTAAATCCTGGTTGTTAAGATATCGGTCTATACTTTCTGCCACTTCCTTTCCGCACGCAACCGCATCCACAACCGATTTGGGTCCGTAAACCGCATCACCGCCGGCAAAGATCCAGGAAATCGGTGTCTGAAAAGTTAAAGGATCCGCTTCAAGTCCGCCTTGGGGAGATAGAGCAATATCTTCATCTTCGGCAAAGTCGAATTCTCCCATCTGGCCTATGGCGACAATCAAGGTGTCTGCTTTTAATGTTTGAACTCTGTTTTCATCATACTGTGGATTAAAACGCCGGTTTTCATCAAAGACAGATGTGCATTGCTTAAAATCAACAGATGTAATTTTTTCATCTTTTCCGTTAAAACACTTTGGCCCAAAAGAGTTGAGTATTTCAATATTTTCCTCTATAGCCTCTTCAACCTCATAATCCCAGGCAGGCATTTCCTCCCGTGATTCAAGGCAGACCATAGTCACCTTATCAACGCCAAGACGTTTTGCTGTAAGGGACACGTCAATAGCCACATTTCCACCGCCTACAACAACTACTTTTTTCCCGAGCTTTACATTTTTACCCAAAGATACATCCCTTAAAAAAGCAACTCCGGGTAGAATATTTTCCAGATTTTCACCAGCTACTCCCAGTTTACGGCTGCCGTGAAGCCCGGTAGCCAAAAACAGAGCCTTAAACCCGTCTTGTTTAAGACTTTTTATCGTAATATCCCTGCCGAATTCAACGCCGGTTTTTATCGAAACACCCATTTTTTCGATTGTTGAAATTTCAGCATTCAAGATATTTTCGGGAAGACGATATTCAGGTATGCCAACCCTCATCATGCCGCCTGCAACCGGAAGTTTTTCAAAAATCGTAACGAGGTAACCCTTTCTCGCCAGAAAATATGCGGTTGTCAGACCTGCCGGGCCAGTGCCTATAATGGCGATTTTTTCTTCCCGTATTTCCCCTGTTTCCGGTACATACGGATCTTCGCTGGTAAAATCATAATCCGCCAGAAATCTGTGGAGATATTGAATTGCAAGAGGTTGATCCAGATCATTGCGGGTACAAACCTCTTCGCAGGGATGATGGCAGACTCTGCCGCAAACCCCGGGAAACGGGTGCTCTTCCTTGAAAAGTTTCAGAGCTTCTTCATAGCGGCCGTCATTGATCAAGGCTATGTAGCCCTGGATACTCACATGGGCAGGACAGGTGGCCTTGCAAGGTGCGGTTGATCTTTTAGTTATGGCAAAAGCACCAGGAATTGCCTGGGGGTATTGTTTATACACTGCTTTTCGTTCGGAAAGCCCCTGATCGTATCCGTCCGGAAGTGAAACCGGACAAACCTTGACACATTCTCCGCAACTTGTGCATTTGGCAAGATCTACAAAACGCGGTTTTTGGCTTACCAGGGCGGTAAAACGTCCCGGATCGCCTTTAAGATTAAGAATTTCCGTATCGGTTAAAAGCTCTATGTTCAGGTGCCGGCCGACCTCGACCAGTTTGGGCGAAATCACTCACATGGCGCAATCATTGGTTGGAAAGGTTTTGTCCAACTGCGACATCATCCCGCCAATGGCAGACGATTTTTCTAAAAGATAGACGTAATAACCGGAACTGGCAAGATCGAGAGCCGACTGCATCCCTGCAATTCCTCCTCCCACCACCATAACCGAGCCGACAAGATTTTTATCTTTTTCCCTGTATTCTTTTTCCTGGTTTTGGCTCATATTTACCTCATTTTTGTAGTTTGCGGATTATCCTTTGATTCCATCAATGATTTCAGCAAGCCTGTCTTCCCATCCTATGGTAGAAAGAAGGACTCCGCTGAATTTTTCCTGTTTTAAAACAGAAACAATTTCAGAGGCGATTTTGATGCATTCGCGCACTTTGTCCGGCGCTTTTTGCAACCTTTTTATAAGCTGGGTAGAGACATTCACATGATCCATATTACGATCAATATATCTGGCCATCCCAATTGATTTAAGTAATAATACCGTGGGAATGATATGCGTTTTCCGGTGATCAACCATCTTTAAGAACGGATCAATGGAATCGAGATCAAACAGAGGCGGCGTTATGAAAAATTCAACTCCGGCATCAATCTTTTTTTTCATTTCTGTAAGTTCAAGCTCAAGCGCCATCCCCTTGAATCCCGGATTAACAGTAGAACCAACCAAAAATTGCGGAGAACCGCAAAGGTCAATTCCAGCCATATCCCGACCTTGTTGAAGCTTATAAATAGAATCAAGCAGCTCCGGAAGGTCAATGTCATATACTGCCTTGGTCTGCTGGTGGTCTCCGAAGCTAGGCTCTTCTCCTGTTACAGCCATGACAGCGTTTATTCCGCACGCGGATGCCGCCAACAAGTCAGCCTGCAAAGCCAATCGGTTCCTGTCCCTGCAGTTAACCTGCATCACCGTTTCCATCACTTTGTTCTGGAGGATCATAGCGCCGCCGAGTGAGCTCATCCGCATAACCGCGTTGCTCATTTCCGGCACCAGCAATGCATCCGCTTTTCCTTTTATCATTGTAGCGTTGGCTATCATTACTGATATGTCCACACCTTTGGGAGGTTCGATTTCAGCCAGAATAGCAAATTCCCCTGCGTTAAATTTATCTTTTAAATGCATACTTAATTCCTT
>JAERRQ010000079.1 GCA_016735355.1 Desulfobacterales bacterium
ATGGTCAGCGGCTCTTTAAGGCTTAAATCCAGCTATCTCGGCGGAGGCATCGAGATGGCCCAGGATTACGGGAAGGAAATCGCAGCTAAAATCGGAGTATAATTTTACTACCAAAAAGAAGATTAACGGTTTTTATGAAGGAGGTTTTTTTATGTCTAAGTATGTATGTGAAATATGTGGATATGTTTATGACCCTGCCGAGGGCGATCCTGACAGCGGAGTGGACCCCGGGACAAAATTTGAAGATCTGCCGAATGACTGGGAATGTCCCGTCTGCGGAGCCAGTAAGTCTGATTTCGTAAAAGAGGATTAAAACAATCTATCGACCGGCACCTGATTCAGCGATGTTAACACAAAAGGGAGTTTTTCAATAACAATGCGGAACAGTTACAGAAAAATAAAAAAAGTTCGGGAACTGCTCCGCCGGGATGATTTTGATGAAGCAGTTGAAGAGATAAGCAGGTTTCCTGCAAGGAAAGCAATAAATCAGCTTATCTCTTTATTATACAGCACCGATGAAAAAATACAACAGCGGGCTGTAACCGTGATTGGTATTGTTGTTTCCAGACTCGCAGTCCATGACATTGAATCTGCGCGTGTTATTATGCGCCGGCTTATGTGGAGCCTTAATGACGAGTCCGGCGGTATAGGCTGGGGGGCGCCTGAGGCGATGGCTGAAATAATGGCAAGGAATAACAAACTCGCTGATGAATATTATAAAATTTTGATTTCATATGCTTCTCCAGGCTGTAATTATCTAGAACATGAAGGTTTGCAAAGGAGCGTGCAACGGGGAATCGAAAGGCTTGCTATCAAAAGGCCTGAGGGAACTTGCAAAAAACAATCTACGCATCCTGCTTGCCCTTTCAGTTCCCTGAAGTAAAAGCAGGGTTTATCCAAAAAAATCGACACATGATTGAAAAATAGTAACTTTGTTCTCGCCAAACTTGAGCAGGCTGTTTTTTATCTCTTGAACAGATTTTTCTTTTGCAGACATCAGGCTGCTTTTGGAGAAAAATTTGTCTGCAAAAGCTATTATCTTCTCTTCAAGGGATATCGGAACCATATTTCGCTCAGGCAGGGGCAGCTTCTGTTGTTTTATGTCCCGCACTGTTATGCCGACCCCGATATGCCGTTCACATACAAGCCCATGTTTCGGCAGCCCGATTTCAGCGAGCATTTCCCGGCCAAGGTATCCATGACAAAGATAATTATATTTGCCCGTACATCCCAGGTCTGGAGCATCGGTCATGCAGATGCCGATATCGTGCAGCATTGCAGCTTCATTGATAAAATCTAAATCAGGGTTCAGATGCATTACCCCGTCGGCAGCTTCCAGAGCTTTCTGTGCGACATATTTTCCATGCTGCAAAAGAATTCTATATGTTTTGGAGCCGGGATCGTAAAATTTTTTTATTATTTCTACAGGATCAAAAGGAGATTTAATATTTTTCGGCAAGCAGTACCCCCTCTATAAACGGATCGATGTCACCATCCAGCACACCATTGACATTGCCTATGTCAAGATGGATACGGTGGTCTTTAACTATTTGATAAGGGTGCAGGACATAGGAGCGGATCTGGCTGCCCCAGGCAATATCATCTTTGCTGTTATGTATTTCCTGTAATTTTTCATCCTGTTTCTGCTTTTCAGACTGATAAAGACGAGACCTGAGCACTTTCATGGCCATCTCTTTGTTCCGGTGCTGGGATTTTTCCTGCTGACACTGCACCACAATACCGGTGGGAAGATGCGTTATGCGAACGGCACTGCTTGTTTTATTAACATGCTGGCCCCCGGCTCCGCTGGCCCGGTAAACATCAATGCGTAAATCCTTGTCTTCAATCTTCACGACAATTTCATTGTCCAGTTCAGGGTATACAAAAACGGAAGCAAAAGAGGTATGCCTTTTATGGTTGGCGTTAAAAGGAGAGATTCTGACCAGTCGGTGTACCCCGTTTTCCGTTTTAAGATATCCATAAGCATTTTCCCCATTGGCTGTAAAGGTGACACCCTTGATCCCTGCCTCATCTCCCGGTTGAAAATCTATAATTTCAATCTTGAATTTTTTACGCTCGATCCATCTGGAATACATCCGAAAGAGCATCTCTGCCCAGTCTTGGGCTTCCGTTCCTCCGGCGCCGGCATTTATGGAGAGGATTGCATTGTTTTTGTCCTCAGGTTTGTTAAGCATAAGATCGAGATAAAACCGTTTTATTTCATCGGAAATCTCCCGAACCTGTTCATCCGCCTCCCCCAATGTCGCTTCATCGGATTCCTCAATGGCCAACTCCAGGAGCACCTCGCTCTCTTCGAGGTCAGCAAAAAGTTTCTTAAAGTGATCGATTCTGCCGGATAACCGGGTTCGTTCCTGTAATATGCCCCTGGTTTTATCCGGATTGTCCCAGAAACCTTTTTTTGCGATTATAGATTCAATTTCTGCAAGTCTCTTTTCCTGGACGGCAAGGTCAAAGATACTCCTTTAACTGATCTAATTTATTATTAAGATGTTTTATGGTCTGTTTCAATTCCAAGGACATAGCAAACCTCCGGGGTATAAGGGAACTTCCTTCCAGTTCCCTATATCAGTCTCGCAAATAGAGACGAAGCAAGATTGTAGTTATGATTATACATGTTATGGCAAACCAGTCTCCGAAACGTGTATAAATAGTTTTTTGGCTCATTAAAGGCACGGAACGTGTAATCACAGCCTCTTTGAATATGTCAGTCTGATCCGTAATTCGGCCTGTCGGATCTATAAACCCGCTTATACCTGTATTGGCGGATCTTATAAGGGAGCGCCTGTTTTCCACAGCTCTGAAAACTCCCATTGAAAAATGCTGGTACGGAGCACTGGATCTGCCGTACCATGCGTCGTTGGTGATATTAATGAGTAAAACGGCATTATTTTTGGCCATTGCCCGGGCCAAATCCGTAAATATAAGTTCATAACATATAAGGATACCTAATCCAAGCTTCCCCTGCCGGATAACTGCCCCTTTTTTGCCGGGGACAAAATCCCCTACTCCTTCTACCATTTTTCCAATAAAAGGCAAGAATCTCTTCAGCGGGATATATTCGCCAAAAGGAACCAGATGAGCCTTATCGTATTTACCAAGGACTTGTCCACCCGGACTGAGCAGGTAGGCGCTGTTAAAATAATTTATCATTTTATCTTTTTTGATAATAAATGAGGGCGCTCCTATCAAGAAATTCGATTCAAAATTTTGAATTCCGTTTTTCAGCAGGTCGGATAATCTTTTATCATAAAGAAAATAGAATGGAGCGGAAGTTTCCGGCCAGACCACTAAATCCGGTTTTGCTGATTTGGCCAGAGATGAGAGATTGAGATATTTGTGGACGCTGGAAACCTGGTAGGCAGGATCCCATTTAATCCCCTGTTCAATATTTCCCTGGACGACAGCAACCTTGCGGGTGGGTGCGACTGATATTGTTTCTCTCACCGTAATCAAGCGCTGCTTGCCGTAACAGAATGTCAACCCGGCGGTAATGGCTAAAGCCGTTAAAGCCGCGGCTGCAATTTTTCCGGAAATAATTTGCCCATGCCATTTTTTTTTGGTCAGCCAGAGCAGGGTTGCAAGAGCGGTCATATTACAAACAACTATTAGAAAGGAAACCCCGTACACTCCCGTTAGATCGGAAATCTGGATCATTATCAGGTTTTTGTACTGGGAATAACCGGCCAGTTCCCACGGAAATCCGGAAAAAAGCAATGATCTGATATATTCCAGGGTTACCCAAAGCACGGGGGCAATTGCAAGCGCTGCAATCGGCTTTTGAGATGCCCTATATAAAATCCCCAAAAAAAATCCCATATATAGAGCAAGATATGCCGCAAGCAGGAAGAGTATAGGCAAGCTCAAATATAAGGGGAGGTTGCCATAGGTCCGCATGGTTCCCACAAGCCAATACAAGAGCGTAAGATAGTGAGTCAGGCCAGCAATAAATCCTAGTTTGAAGGAGCTGTTGAAGGGCAAGTTCCTGCTTGCAAAGACTAAAGGCACAAGGGCAATCCAGGCAAGCCAGTGAAAGCCTATCAAGGGAAACGACAGAGTGAGCAGCAGTCCGCTTAATACGGAATAAGTGACCTTGATTATATAATTATTATCCTGTTTCAATATGTTATGCAAAAAGACGTCTAATCTTTCTGCGGTTTATTAGTTTTTGCAACACCTTCATTTTCAATGTTTGTCACATCGGTTGATACAACATCCTCTTCAAGCAGTTTCTCAATTTCATCAGATAGTTCTACTTCTTCAGGCTCTTCAATGTTGTATTCCTGATCATCAAAAGAGACTTCAACAGAATTTTCAATATTTGAAGCATAAATTTCTTTCACCGTCTCCGCAATTTGATCAATATAATTCCGATATGGGAAAAAGTTATCGTTACGCAATGTTTCAATAATGTCCTTATTACCTTTTTCAATTGCAGATTCAATTTCTTCGCTATCGTATACATGTGTGTATACAAGAAAAAACTGATCTTTTTCCAGCTCTGAATACTCTTGAATTTCTAATCCGTTTTTATTATTTTTCCCCATAATAAATTTTTGTTTCACCGATTATCTCCTTAAAATGTCAAAATGTTGTTCAAGTCTATCATGTTTCAGGAATCCATAAAAAATAATATCTATTTGCAATATTATCAAGTTTTATTATATAGATCTCCCTGATTACCCTATTTGAAAATTTGGTACAAGGCCAGAACGCAGTGAAATTATTTATGTGACAATCTATACAGCATTAATTCAGGAATTAATTCAGGAATTAGAGAGAATATAATCTATGTTCAACAATAATGATTTAATTCAGATTAAAGACATGAATCTTACAATAAGTGAGATTATATCGCAAATAGAACTTTTCAAAAAGAGCAATCTTTATTTAAACTTGCAACGTTCATGCAAAGTAGATGACGGGATAACCGTTTTGGATCGTCATGATACGGACAGGCTGGCGGCATTATATACAAAAGAATCATTGTCCGGCAGAACAATGAAATTTGTACCCGCGTCAGGAGCGGCCAGCAGGATGTTTAAGGTATTGCACTCCCTCAACAATCTTGATGTCAAGCTTAACGATGATTTCATAAAAACGGAAGAGGAAGCGGATGCAGCCGTTGGCAGGGCCTTTGGGACATTTTTAAAAGGGATCCGGAATTTTGCGTTTTATGATGATTTAAAAGCGGTTCTGCAAAAAAATGGTCTTGAATTAGACCACCTTTTGGCTGCAGGAGAGTATAAAGACGTTCTGGAATATATCTTGACACCCAAGGGACTCAATTATGGAAATTTGCCTAAAGGGTTGATACCCTTTCATAAATATTCATCTGATTCAAGAACCCCCTTTGAAGAACATATGGCTGAAGCCGCAGAATATACAAAAGATCATAACGGACTATGTAAAATCCATTTTACCGTTGCGCCCGGCAATGCTGCATTAATCAGGGAGCATCTTGATAAAATAAGCAAATTTTATAAAAAGTCGGGAACTAATTTTAATATAACATATTCTTATCAAAAGCCCTCCACCGACACCCTTGCCGTTGACGAGCAAAATAATCCCTTCCGTGAAACAGATGGAAAACTCCTGTTCCGCCCGGGAGGACATGGCGCTTTGCTGGATAATCTTAACTCGGTTAAGGGTGATATAATTTTTTTAAAAAATATTGATAATGTTGTGCCTGACCGGCTAAAACAGGATACTTTTTTATATAAAAAGGCTCTGGGCGGGTTTTTGGTGGAATTGCAGAATGAAATTTTCACTTTTTTGAGAAAGTTGTCATGCGGTGATATTAATCAGCAGAATTTTAAAAAAATGTTCAAGTTTATCAGACACCGTCTATTGATCAGTATACCGAATTATATCAACGATGCTTCAGAAAAAGAACAAGAAGCTTATATTTTTTCAAAATTGAACCGGCCGCTCAGGGTATGCGGTATGGTGCGAAACGTAGGTGAGCCCGGGGGGGGACCGTTCTGGGTGGAGGGTCAAGATAAAAACATATCCAGACAGATCGTAGAATCTTCACAGATAGACCCGGGGTCAAAAAAACAGCAGTCCATTATCGCCTCTGCAACCCATTTCAATCCTGTGGATATTGTATGCGGCGTGCGTGATTTCCAGGGAAACCAGTTTGATTTAAAAAAGTATGTTGATAATGAAGCTGTATTTATTTCAAACAAATCAAAAAACGGCAGGCCGCTGAAAGCCCTGGAGCTTCCGGGTCTCTGGAACGGAGCCATGTCATTCTGGAATACGGTTTTTATTGAAGTTCCTGAAATTACATTTAATCCTGTGAAGACCGTGAATGATCTGCTCAGAGCGGAACACCAAAGTTAAGGTGAAAACTTAAAATGAAAAATAAAAATAATAACCAACTTTTTTTTAAACCTTTCCCATCATTGTTTGCGAAAGGCTTTTGTATGGGGGCCGCCGATGTGGTGCCCGGGGTTTCCGGCGGCACAATGGCGCTTATTCTCGGCATTTACAGGGAACTTATTTTTTCCATTAAATCATTTGATTTAAAATTTTTCAGGCTTTTGTTCTCCCTGAAAACAAAAAAAGCCTTTGACCGTGCAGAATGGAGATTTGTCCTGCCTTTGCTGGTTGGCATTTTAACTGCTGTTTTCACACTTGCCGGAATTTTAAGCTGGCTTCTTGACAACAGACCGGTACCCTTATGGTCATTTTTTTTTGGTTTAATATTAGCGTCTATCCTTACCTTAATCCAACATTTCAAAAAGCGCTCACTCTGGATTCTTTTATGGATTATCCTCGGAGCAGTTTGCACATATTATCTCGTTGGAATAATGCCGGCAGCAACTCCTGATAAAGCGTGGTTCCTGTTTTTGTGCGGGGCAATGGCAATCTGCGCTATGATTTTGCCAGGAATTTCAGGCGCATTTATTCTGGTTCTTTTAGGGAAATATCATTTAATATTAGAGGCTGTTCATCAGCGGGATTTCCTGATTCTATTACTGGTGGCGGCTGGAGCAGGAGCCGGATTATTCACTTTTGTCCGTATTCTCAACTGGTTTTTTAAAAAGTATCCCAATGTTACAATAGCCGTGTTAACCGGTTTCATGCTCGGATCATTAAGAAAGATCTGGCCATGGAAGACTATGCACCAGAATATTTTGCCTGAATATTGGGATACTGATGTTACGATGGCTGTCTGCCTATCGATCGCAGGATTTATGCTCGTTTTTTTGTTAAACTTTTGGGCGGAAAAAAGAGAATAGTTTAATTTCAGGAATGGATGAAGTTTGAATCAAATCCTTATTTATGATATATCTACTAGAGTAGAGACAAGGCATGCCTTGTCTCTACGATCGAATTATGGACACAACCAATCAGCTCGATAAGCCATGGGCATTATTAATTAATTTATAGAGGAAGTTTAATGGATAATAAACAAGACAAGGACAAGGCAATTGATACCGCCATTATTCAGATAGAACGTCAATACGGCAAGGGCTCAATTATGAAGCTTGGCAGTCAGGCCATGGTAAATGTGCCGATTATTCCTACCACTTCCCTGGCCCTTGATAAGGCTTTAGGCATCGGCGGCCTGCCACGTGGCAGGGTCATTGAAATTTACGGCCCGGAATCATCCGGTAAAACAACCCTTGCCCTGCATGTTGTTGCCGAGGCTCAAAAAAACGGCGGTATAGCAGCCTTTATAGATGCCGAACATGCACTTGATGTGGGTTATGCAAAAAAATTAGGCGTAAATTGTGATGAACTCCTGGTCGCACAGCCGGATACAGGAGAGCAGGCGCTTGAAATTACGGATATGCTTATTCGAAGCGGGGCCATAGACATACTGGTTATCGACTCGGTTGCAGCGCTTGTCCCGAGGGCTGAAATCGAAGGCGAAATGGGTGATTCGCATATGGGCCTTCAGGCCCGGCTGATGTCCCAAGCTTTGAGAAAGCTCACAGGCACACTTAACAAAACAATGACAGCCTTGGTTTTTATTAATCAGATTCGCATGAAAATCGGTGTTGTCTTCGGAAACCCCGAGACCACTACCGGCGGGAACGCCTTGAAATTTTATTCCTCCGTCAGGCTGGATATTCGCAGAATCGGAGCTCTTAAAGACGGCCAGGAGGTTATCGGCAACAGGACAAGGGTCAAGGTGGTTAAAAATAAGATGGCGCCCCCTTTCCAGGAGGCTGAATTCGATATCATGTATGGAGAAGGTATATCAAAAACCGGTGATCTGCTTGATATGGGTGTAAAAGCCGATATTATAGATAAAAGCGGTTCCTGGTATTCCTATGAAGGTGAGCGGATTGGTCAGGGCCGGAATAATGTAAAACAATATTTCAAGGAAAACCGGGAAACTTACGAGCTGATTTTGACTAAAGTAAGAGCATCGCTCGGGCTTTTTGAAAAAGAGGAAGATGCCGTCAAAGAAGAACCTGTTGCAGACGCTAATAAATAGTGTCCGTCCATAAATAGGATAATTTATTCGAGATCAAGGCTCTCTAAAATTTTAACCACAGGAATACATTGAGTATTTTGAGGATTAAAATTTTAGCGCAACGCAGATATCGGGCAAATTAGCCATTTATGGATGGGCACTAACTAATTTTTCCATTGGAGTTCATAATGACCGGCGATGAAATACGTAAGCAGTTTTTAGAATATTTTAAAAATAAAAACCACCATATCTCAAGGAGCGCTTCGCTTGTGCCGACGGATGATCCTACCCTGCTTTTTACTAATGCAGGAATGGTGCAGTTTAAGCGTACCTTTTTAGGCGAAGAAACAAAAGGCTATGCACGGGCCGTAACGTCCCAGAAATGTGTACGGGCCGGCGGCAAGCATAACGACCTGGAGAATGTGGGCTATACTGCCAGGCATCATACTTTTTTTGAGATGCTGGGAAATTTTTCATTCGGCGATTATTTTAAAAATAAAGGTATTGAATATGCCTGGAATTTACTGGTAAACGGTTTCGGCTTGCCAGTGGAGAAACTTTGGGTTTCAATATACCTGAAAGATGATGAAGCTTTTGATATATGGCATAAAAATATCGGCGTTTCCCAGGATAGAATTGTAAGATGCGGAGAAAAGGATAATTTCTGGTCCATGGGAGATACCGGTCCTTGCGGTCCTTGCAGTGAAATACATATCGACAGAGGAGAAGATTTCGGCTGTGGCAACCCGGACTGCATGGTAGGCTGCGAATGTGACAGGTTTCTTGAGATCTGGAATCTTGTTTTCATGCAGTACAATCGAGATGATTCCGGCAATCTGACGCCTCTGCCCAAACCTAGCATAGATACCGGTATGGGGCTGGAGCGATTGGCCTCAATCATACAGGATGTCCCAACAAATTATGAAACAGATCTGATTCTGCCGATAATAAGAAAAACCGAAGCTCTTTCGGAAAAAAAATTCGGAGATTTGCAGGCAGACGATATTGCCATGAAGGTAATAGCTGATCATACCCGGGCAGCGGCATTTTTAATCGGCGACGGCATTCTTCCTTCCAATGAAGGACGCGGATATGTGCTGCGGCGGATCATGCGCCGGGCCATCCGTTACGGGCGTAATATCGGCCTTACCAGACCATTTCTGCATGAAACAGCAAATGTTGTTTTTGATATAATGCAGACTGCCTACCCAGAGCTTAAAGAGGGCGCTGCCTTTATCGACAATGTGATTAAAAATGAGGAGATCCGTTTTTCCGAAACTCTGGACAAAGGCTTGAAACTGTTAAACGATACCTTGTTGGATTTACAGGATAATGGCCGCACAATGATTTCCGGGGATGTCATATTTAAACTTTACGACACCTACGGATTCCCCGTAGACATTGTAAAAGATGTTGTTAGAGACAAAGAGATGCTGCTTGATATGGAGGGGTTCGACAAAGCCATGGAAGGGCAGCGCGCTCAATCCGGATCTGCTGCAACCTTAACAAGAATCAGTGAGGCCTATAAAAATCTTTCATCAAAAGGTGTTAAACCTGAATTTATCGGGTATGATATTCTTTCATCCGATGCCAGGGTTATTCTCCTTGTTCAGGATGGGGCGGAAGTCCCGGAAGCTTCTGAGGGTCAGGTTGTAGAGATAGTTACGGCGTCAACACCGTTTTACGGTGAATCCGGGGGGCAGGTTGGCGATAAGGGAGAGATTTCAGGCGATAATTTTAAGATAGATGTTCTGAATACCATCAAGGATCCGACCGGACTTATAATTCACAAAGGAAAAGTAGCATCAGGAAAGATAAAAAAGGGCGATTCTTCTATCCTTAGTGTTGATGTAAAAGCACGCCATGCAATTGCCTGTAACCATACTGCCACACACATACTCCATTCCGCTCTTCGTCAAATTATAGGTGATCATGTTAAACAGGCCGGTTCATTGGTAGCTGGAGACAGACTCAGGTTCGATTTTACACATTTCTCACAGATAGAGCCGGAAATGCTTGACCAAATCGAGGTATTTGTTAATGAGCGCATCAGAAGGAATCTCCCTCTCAAGGTGGAAGAGATGGATGCTGATACAGCTTTTAAATCCGGGGCGATGGCTCTTTTTGAAGAAAAATACGGGGAGAGAGTCAGGGTGGTTTCGATCCAGGATTTCAGCCGGGAACTCTGCGGCGGAACACATACTCGGCGAACCGGAGACATAGGTTTTTTCAAGATAATATCAGAATCGAGTGTGGCATCAGGAATAAGGAGAATCGAGGCTTTAACAGGCGAATCTGCATTGATTGAGATCCGCAAAAAATTCAGGATAGTACAGGATGTATCACGTCTTTTACGGGAAAAGCCTGAAGAACTTATCTCAAGAATTAAAAAGAATATCCAGACGCAGAAATCTCTTGAAAAAGAGGTGGAAAGTCTGAAAGCAAAAATTGCCGTCCTTAAGGCTGATTCTGCGGGTGATGAGATTCAAACAATCAACAATGTTAAGTTGATTGTAAAAGAAGTCTCTATCGATAAGCCTGCAGCTCTCAGGGAGATTGCAGATAAATTCAAGGATAGAATAGGATCGGGCATTGTTGTTCTGGGCAGTGTTAATAAATCCAAGGCACTTCTGATAGCCATTGTAACAAAGGATCTTACTGATCGTTATCATGCCGGCAATATCATTAAAGCGGCAGCTTCTGTTGTTGGCGGCGGCGGCGGCGGCCGGCCGGACATGGCTCAGGCCGGTGGTTCAAAGCCGGACAAAATTGCCCAGGCTTTGGAAAAAGCCGTTGAAGTTATAAAGGCAATGTGATCGCAGGATAGTTTATGAATATGACAGATATATTTTTTGGTTTTTGCAACAACAATGGAGCACAGATGCACACAGATAGGTTAAACGCAAACAGGAAAATTATAGGGGCGTGTTCCACAACATGCATACAACTGAATATCCGCTTTCTTTATGCAAAAAAAGTGTTTGGAAATAGATACCATCAAAAAACATGGCACCTGTGATTATTACAAGCCCACCCAACAACATATCCAATCTGAGTCTTGCCGTATAATGGTCCAAAAGAACTTGATACGGTAACTTCCCAACATATTTATCGTTTTTAATAATATTTTCCAAGTAAGCAGCCTGTTGTACTGAGTCGTATTGTCCACCAAAATATCGTCCAGGCATTTTTCCTCTCTTAGAAACAAGTTAAAACAGCTGCAAATAGAGGAGTTCAGCAGCAGCATGCATTGGCTTTACGCTACTTTCTGGCAAGATAATCCTGTTGCCGGGGGATATCTTATCTGATTGTTTAAAAAATACTCATCACAAGGCTACGTGATGAGGCAAATTTCAGATTTTTTTACTGGACAGCAAGTCATATTTCCGTTATGGAAGGATAAAGGGAGGTAGATGGCATGCAAGTCATAAAGCGACAAATATTTTGTGGCCGAGAGTTTACCGGCAAAGAGATATCATTGATCCAGGAAATAGTTGGCACATGTGGCGGCATCAGCCGACGAGAGTTGGCGCACACAGTATGTGAATTGCTGGAATGGAAACGCCCCAATAACCGTCTGAAAGCCCGGGAATGCAGTGATTTTCTGGAGCTTTTGGAAGCCCAAAAAGTGTTGAAGCTTCCGGAGAAGAAACGAAAAGGCCATGCCGGTTCCCAAAAAATTGTTCCTGAAAATCCGTGCGAGCAGCCCATCAGCAGTCTCAGCGGCAGCGTTGATGAATTTCTTCCCCTTGAGGTACAGCGGGTTCACAACCGAAAGCAGAGGGATCTGTTCAAGGGACTTCTGGGGCGCTATCACTATTTGGGCTATGCGATGCCCTATGGGGCAAGAATACAGTATCTGGTCTATGTAAACCGGCCCCAGCGAGAGGTAGTGGGTTGTATCCAGTTTTCAAGCCCTGCCTGGCGTATGCGTGCCCGGGATGAATGGATCGGCTGGACGGAGGAAAGGCGTAAAGTTGCCTTGCAACAGGTGGTGAACAACAGCCGTTTTCTGGTGCTGGCACCCATCCAAAATTTAGATAGCAAGATACTCTCCTGTACCCTTCGGGAACTGAAAGGCGATTGGGAACGACAATATGGTCTTGAACCGCTGCTGGTGGAAACATTGGTGGACCGGAAACAATTTCACGGTGGCTGCCCTCGACGATAAAAAAATCTAACATGTGATGACTGCTTTTTGGAAACCTTACGAGCACTTTGTTCCAAGCGAAATGCACATACAATCGAAAACGGAAACATATACGGTTGAAGGCTACAATAGTTTGTTTCGCCATTTTCTTGCAAGACTTAGAAGAAAGACGAAATGCTACAGTAAAAGTCAAAAAATGCTTCAGTATTCCGTCGTGCTTTTAATGCTTAAATGGAACGAAGGACTGTCGGCTATATTGAATTAACAATGCTTTTTTTTATTGTTTCCAAGGCCGCAGCAAGCTTTTTCCAGCCCCTTGTGCCAGACATTATGGTGCGACACGAAGTCGTGTAATTGGCTGTTTGGAGCAATCTTAAAGTTGCAACCAGTGATCTTGGCGTTAGCGTTTTAAGGCACCTTGTAGTTACATCAACCAGTAGACATATAAAAGGTGAGCTATCTAATGGAAGAACAGGATAAATATATTCAAGCACTTATAAACCTACATATCGATTTAGAGAGGCAAGGTCCAGGTGATACAAACTTTTCGAATCATATTCTTTCGTTGATTAAAGAGTTACCGGTAAATCCACGCATAGCTGATATTGGTTGTGGTGCTGGTGCGGGAACACTATTTCTGGCGGATAAATTTAAATCAAAGGTACGTGCAGTAGACTTCTCGCGAGAATTTCTTAGTGAACTGATAAATCGGGCAAAACAGCGAAGAATTGAACATTTGGTAGAAGCGATCGAATGCGATATGGGGAATCTTGATTGGAAACCAGCAACCATTGATCTGCTTTGGTCCGAGGGAGCCGCTTATAACCTGACATTTGAAGGTGCATTGAAAACTTGGAGACCATTGATGGCAGCTAATGGAATTGCTGTTATTTCGGAAATGAACTATTTCACAACTGAAGTGCCAGAGCCTGTACGAGTTTATTGGCAAAAGGCCTACCCTACCATCGGTAATGAATCAGAAAACGCAAATTATGCGAATTCATCAGGTTTTGAGATTTTAGGAATTCATCGTTTGCCGTCAAAGGCTTGGTGGGATAATTACTATGGCCCACTTAGAGAAAATATGAACTCTTTCAAGCACTCGGAAGACAGAATAATGCAATCCGTTATTAAGGAAACAGAAGAAGAAATGAAGCTCTTTGAAAAATATGAGAAATATTACGGATATTCTTTTTATATTATGAAAGCTGTATAATGATATTACGATATGGGGATAGGGACGCCCATTACTAAGCGCCCTTTCCACAGCACCGTACATACGGATCGCGTATACGGCGGAACCCCGCAGTTAAAGAATAGGTAACGCAATAAAAACATTGTTAAAATTTCGACATCCTTCATATCACTTCAAAAGCTAAAGTTTCACGCTTTTTTTAACAAATAAACCTATCTGTGTTTATCTGTGTCTATTGTTGTTTAAAAAGTGTCAACGACAAATGAAGGATGCCAAAATTTTTTTCCAAAATTTATTACACGCCGCCAACAGCGATTTCGACACGTCGATTCAAATGCCGACCTTCTGTAGTATTGTTATCGGCAACCGGATTTATTGGGCCGAACCAGAGTGGCAGGATCCTGTCTGGGGATATGTTGAATTTGTTCCCAAGATACTCCGTTACTATGCCTACCCTCCTGTAAGACAGTTTTGTATTATACTTTTCACTACCGGTGCTATCAGTATAGCCTGCAAGCACTATATATGCGTTCGGATGTTCCTCCATGAATCCAGCGAGCTGTGTGAGTTCCCGACTGGCTTTTGGGCTGATATCCGCTTTATCAAAGTCGAACAAGATATTGTCCACTTTGACACCGGCAATCTTGAGTTCGGTGGTTGTTTCAATATCCTCTGTTGCCTTGGTCACAAAAAGCGCACCTGTGTTGTGTTCCGGCCTTTCAATAAACGTTGCAAAGGACACAACTCTTGTGCAAAAGTCTACTGAAGCGGCGTTTTCTAATACCCTCCAACTGGCTTTATCGTCTGCCGTACTGATGATATAAAAACTAACATTATATTTTTCCGTAAGGTTTTTGGCTATAGTTGCAGGTGTCCTGTGCGGCCCTCCCACTTTGCTATATTTGCCGTCAGTGAAAATAAACACCACGGGCTTGCCGTGCAGCGGCTCTATAATCTTATCTAGCCTGCTGAGTCCCTCCATAAGGAATGTCCCACTTGAATGTTTATCCGGTAGCTGTTCAATTGCTTGAGCACACTGCTCTCTGTTATAAGCCTGCATAGGATAAAGAGGCTTCCATGGGGTATATAGATACAAGCCAAAATTATGCCCCAGATCCGGGAAATAAGCATTTCTCTCTTTAAGGGTTTGTTTGGCGATTTCCATCCTCGACATGTTCGTACCCTTATACTGCTTGCCCATGGAGCTGGAAGCATCAAAGAGAAAAATAGCGTTTTCCGCGGTCTTGATGAGATGTTCCGTTAATACAGTCTTTGTTACGAAATCCTCCTTTAATAAAACGTCGAAGGCCTCAACTCGCGTAGCAAGCAGTCCCGTAAGTATCAATCCGCAAATTAGTGTTACAATCAAAAAGTGTCTCGTCATTATCATGCCCTCCTTTTTTTGTTTGTTGGAAAATATTATTGGGGTTTTTCGTACTCTTCCACCGCTGGGTTAAAATTGCTTCCCGGCGGCATCATCCATTTTTTACCGATGCTCATCGCATGAATTCCTGGTATAAGCCCTTTAAAAAGTGAAAATCGCCATAACGCCAAGGTAGAATTGGTTCTCATCACCCCTCTTGCGGACAATCGGGCTGTCCTCAGCGTCGCCGACGAGTCGTTTGTAGCTTCCTGATACACGTGTGCTCCAGTTGTCTGACCAGATATAGTCAGCTTTCAGACTACAGCCCACATCTTTGAAGCCATCGTCAGCTTTGTACTGCTTCAGACCGCTCCTTGCCGAATCTCTGGCATTGACATCGAAAAAAGTTCTCATATAGTCGTTATCAGCCCAGCTCGTTGAAACGCCAAAGGAAAGGATAAAAGGATCACTCACCCGCCATGCGTATTGGCTACTGAGCGTGGCTACGAACCCATCATGCCCATCAG
>JAERRQ010000127.1 GCA_016735355.1 Desulfobacterales bacterium
ATGGTCAGCGGCTCTTTAAGGCTTAAATCCAGCTATCTCGGCGGAGGCATCGAGATGGCCCAGGATTACGGGAAGGAAATCGCAGCTAAAATCGGAGTATAATTTTACTACCAAAAAAAGATTAACATTTTTTATTAAGGAGGTTTTTTATGTCTAAGTATGTATGCGAATTATGTGGCTATGTTTATGACCCTGCCGAGGGCGATTCTGACAGCGGAGTGGACCCCGGGACAAAATTTGAAGATCTGCCAAGTGACTGGGAATGTCCCGTCTGCGGAGCCAGTAAGTCTGATTTCGTAAAAGAGGATTAAAACAATCTATCGACCGCCACCTGATTCAGCGGTGTTAACACAAAAGGGAGTTTTTCAATAACAATGCGGAACAGCTACAGAAAAATAAAAAAAGTTCGGGAACTGCTCCGCCGGGATGATTTTGATGAAGCAGTTGAAGAGATAAGCAGATTTCCTGCAAGGAAAGTAGTAAATCAGCTTATCTCTTTACTATACAGCACCGATGAAAAAATACAACAGCGGGCTGTAACTGTGATTGGTATTGTTGTTTCCAGGCTCGCAGTCCATGACATTGAATCTGCACGTGTTATTATGCGCCGGCTTATGTGGAGCCTTAATGACGAGTCCGGCGGTATAGGCTGGGGGGCGCCTGAGGCGATGGCTGAAATAATGGCAAGGAACAACAAACTCGCTGATGAATATCATAAAATTTTGATTTCATATGCTGTTCCAGGCGCTAACTATCTGGAACACAAAGGTTTGCAAAGGAGCGTACAGAGAGGAATCAAAAGGCTTGCTTGCAAAAGGCCTGAAGCGAAATAACCTGTAAAAATATCCAGTTCTGCCCTATTTTTTTATAAAAAGAGATCTTACAGTTCCTGGCGCTGCTTCGGATTTTATATCACCTGTAACAGTATCCATATAAAGCCTGACAACGTCATCGGGTATATCAAAATAATAGGCAGGGCTTTCTTCCAGAATTTTTTCCATGAAATCTATCCATATTGGAAGAGCGGCTCTTGCTCCGGTTTCTCCCTTGCCTAAATTACCCATCCGGTCCTGACCAACCCATACACCTGCCGCAACAGTGGGAGAAAAACCGATAAATAGAGCATCTCTGTAATTATTGGTGGTGCCGGTTTTGCCGCCAACCGGTCGGCTTAGTTTTTTTGCTTTTTTACCGGTGCCTTCTGTGACTACCGCCCTGAGCATATCTGTTATTATGGCTGCTCCGGCACGAGACATGACGGCATTTTTTTTGGGTTTCGCTCTCATGATTATTCGTCCACTTCCGTCGGAAACTTCAATAACTCCGTAAGGTTTAATCTTGTTGCCCTTATTGGGAAAAACCGCATAAACGGACGTTAAATTGAGTAGTGTTGTTTCCGATGTCCCGAGCGCCAGGGAAAGATCAGCCGGCATATATGATTCAATGCCCATAGAATGAGCAAACTGTACAACTGAGGAAGGTCCCAGTTTTTTCATCAGCCTTACAGCGGGTATATTTTTGGAAAGGGCCAGCGCCTTTCTAAGGGTCATTTCCCCCTTGTAATCTTTTGAAAAATTTTCCGGTTTCCAGTCCCTGCCGGCCCCTTGAAAAGAAACCGGCGCATCGAGTATCATGCTGTTTTGGCTGAACCCCCGTTCAATGGCAAGTGCATATATCACCGGCTTGAATGCTGAACCGGGCTGCCTTTTTGCAGATGCGGCTCTGTTAAACGGGCTTTGATAAAAATTTTTTCCTCCAACCATGGCCAAGATTCCTCCGGTACGGACATCAAGGGCTACAATCGCGGCCTGGGGAGCCGGCTCCTTGATACCGTTTATTGTCATTCTGTTTTCAAGTGCGGAGAGGCCACGTGCAACAGCATGTTCGGCATTTTGCTGCAGATTATATGCAAGAGTGGTTATTATACGAAGCCCTCCCTTGTAAAGAATGGATGAGCTTAAACTTTTTTCCAGATTTTTTTTTATATACCCTATAAAATACGGAGCCTTAACTGATTTAGGATCAGACGCTGCCGGATGCAAAGCTTCTTTTATAGCGTTTTTATAAGCCTTTTTGTTTATTATACCAGTTTGAAGCATCTGCTTTAAGACGATATTTCTGCGCTTAATGGCAAGTTCCGGGTTAATCAGGGGAGAATATACAGATGGGGCCTTGGGCATTCCGGCAACCAGAGCGCTCTCTGCAAGGTTGAGCTCTTGCACTGATTTTTCGAAAAAAATTCTTGCTGCAGATTCCACTCCGTAAGCTCCGCTTCCAAAGTAGACTTGATTTAAGTATAGTTCGAGAATTTCATTTTTTGTATAACGCCTCTCAAGCTGCAAAGCCAATAATGCTTCCTTGATTTTACGCATCAGAGTCTTCCTGGGAGTAAGGAAGAGTGTTTTTGTCAATTGCTGGGTTATTGTGCTGGCACCTTCCACAAACTCACCGGCCATTATATCCTTGATTATGGCGCGCATTATACCTTTCAGATCTATTCCGATATGGTTATAAAAGTTTCGGTCTTCAGTCGCCACCAGCGCTTCTTTCAGGAAAGCCGGCATATCTTCTATAGGAACAGGATCTCTTTTTTCCGCAAACAGTTCCGCAAGGAGTATATTATCAGATGAATATATTCTGGTAACTGCCGACGGACTGTAGGTCTCAAGAGATCTTATCTGGGGAAGGTCGCGTGTAATGGCTAAAAAGACGCCTGAGATCACACCTGTTAAACATCCTGTAAGAATGATTATTATAAAAAAAATATACCTTTTGTTTAATCTCATTGTGGGTATGAATACTGAAGGAGGTTAATTGTAATTGACTATCCTGCCTGATGGATGTATTTCTAAAATTCAGGATTTCGAATGTGATGTATAGATTTTCAAATAATTAATTTGACAAGGCCAGAGGGAGGAAGGCGTATTAGAATACTCCTACGACCGATAACGCAGTAAAATTAATTATGTGGGAATCTATGAAAAAAGGAGCAAACAAATGAGCAATACACACGATCACGGACACCATCATCACCATAATCATGATGCTCAAAGCAGTCTCTCTTTTGATGAAAAGATGGTCAAACTGCTTGAACACTGGATCAAACATAATGATGATCATGCCGAAACATATAAGGATTGGTCTAAAAAAGCAAAAGATAATAATCTTGAGCAGGCTGGCGCAATGATTCAGGAAGCGGCTGAGATGACACTGCAAATTAACGAAAAATTTAAAGAGGCTTTAAAAAATCTGGCTGCTTAGGGCTCGCACAAAAATAACTTTACATTTTAAGCGTCGATGCATCCTGTCTGACTGCGTTACGAAAACGTAGGAATATCTTGATATTCCTACGTTTTGCGCGCCTTGCCAGCCAGGCGCCTCAACACT
>JAERRQ010000247.1 GCA_016735355.1 Desulfobacterales bacterium
CAGCGCTCCCAGCCTGGTAAAACCAAAGACCAGGGCGATTACGCTGGCTTCTGACGGGCAAATATATCTTGATGCTTTTCCGGTAAGTATGGCGGAACTGGAAGATCATCTGCGCCGTAACAAGGAAGTTGATCCTAACTTCCCGGTAATCATTAAAGGGGACGAAAAAATCTACTACCAGAGGGTGATAGATATCCTTGACTTGCTGCAAAGACTGGAGATTACGCAGATGGGCTTGGTTACCCAAAAAATTGTTAAATAGTGCCATCCACAAATGGTCTTTTTGCTCAATATCTGAATGGACACTAAAAAAGGAGGGTTGATCATGAAAAAAAAAAGTTCTCCAAAAATATATTTGATTATTTTTTGTGTGGCTTTTATCCTGATTACTGTAGGCGGGACTATCGCCATGTTGAAAAAGCTTTCAAATTTTGAAGGGCATAAAGTCAAACGTCAGATACAGATGGTAAAACTTCTTAAACCCCCGCCTCCGCCAAAGATAAAGGAAAAGTTTCCTGAGCCGGAAGTAAAAAAAGAAGAGATGATTGAGCCTGAAGAGATTCCGCCGGAAGAAGTTCCGGAGCAGGCTTCGGACGATGCCCCGGCCGGTGATGAACTCGGTCTTGATGCCGAAGGCGGAACAGGCAGCGACGGATTCGGACTGGCGGCCAAAAAAGGGGGCAGGTCAATCATCGGCGGAGGCGGAGCGAATTCTTTTTTGCGCAAGTATGCATGGTATACAAAAATCCTTGAAGATGAGATCAGCAGGTTGCTTGTAAAAACCGGACAATCGTTTCCCGGTGACCTGAAAACATATGTCAGGATTGAGCTGAATGAAGACGGTAGAATCGGAAAATATAAAATTTATGGTTCCTCAGGCGATTCAAATATGGATCGTGCCGTGCAAAAGGCGTTGAGCTTGATCACCTGTCTCAAGGAACCTCCGCCGGACGGAATGCCAAGGTGTATTAAAATTATGATATCATCACCTGTTTAAAGATAATGATTGTGTATACAATTAAGGTACTATGAAATGAAAAAAATATTATCAATAATCACGGCTATTATATTTGCAGGTTTACTCCTCTTTGCAGGGTACGGGTATTATAAGACCTCAAAACAGAATGAGGTTTTAACATTAAAGATAGCCGGGCTTGAAAAAAAGGTCAAAGTCCTGAAAAAAAAATATAAGAAAAAAAATATTCAAACGACGCAACTGCTCAGGTTGAAATCGGTTTTTGAGGCTAAAAACAGAGAGCTTCAAGCAGGCGTTGAAAAGCTTAAAAAGGAAAATACTGCGCTTTTATCAGAAAAAAAGAATTTTGAAAAAAAAGTCGAAAAACAGACCTGCCTTCTGAACGCAAGGATTAGGGAACTTTCTGAAAAATACGCCGATGCATCAGCCCGGCTGGATGATGCTGAAAAAAAATACAAGGTGGCTGAAAAAAAATTCAACCAGGATTTAAAGGTTCTAACCACCGAAAGAGATGATATATCCTCCAAATTGAAAAGAAGCGGATTTATGCTGACCCGGTGCAGGGAGGACAACGCAGGGTTATGTGGAATAGCTGAGGAGCTGGTTAAGAAATATAAAAATAAGGGGATCCTTAATTCAATTATTGAAAAAGAACCTGTTACCCAGATAAAAAAAGTTCAGCTTGAAAAATTCACCGCAGAATATATAGATACAATAAATCAGCATAAAATCAATAATTAAGGCTCGCTCAAAAATAAATTCGCACAGCCGGGGCAATTATTTTCTCATTCTTCAACCAGAGCCTTTTGTTTCCTGGTTGGTTTCAGATAAACCATGGCCGAATGAACCAGTGGCATCCTCTGGAGGGCTTCCTGAGGCCACCCGCTATGCGGGTGGAGACTCACTTCAGCTTATTAGAGCATTACCCCATCTTCTCAACCACCCATTCCCCTACATTGCGATCTGTAAATTCAACGCCAAAAAGATAAATTTTTTTATCCATACCTTGATATTTATCAAAATATTCTTTTTCCTTAATCTGGTTTAAGGCTTTATTTTTATCTCCGTTGAATTTAAATTCAAATATATAAACATCTTTATCAATAATAACACCGTCTATTCTGCCCTTGTTTGTTTTTACTTCAGCCTCTACCTTTAGGCCAATAAGGGAAAATATGAGGTAAAAAACTGTCTGGTAATATTTTTCTTTGTTTATTTGAAGATCGTAGGGGATGTTGGCAAAAAAAATACGCAACGTGTCAAAAAATAATTCAAAGTCATGATCTCGTAATGCATCAATCAATTTCCATGCATAACCATGAACAAACTCTCTGTCCACAAAAGAATATGCCTCAGTCAGGCATTCCGTCATTGAATTTTTTACCTCAAAATTCGGATATGCCAGGGTATATTCCATTCTTTCTTTATTATAT
>JAERRQ010000030.1 GCA_016735355.1 Desulfobacterales bacterium
AAATTGATTCCGGTTGACATCTATATTCCCGGATGCCCGCCCCGACCGGAAGCGCTTTTTGAAGCAATCCTTAGCCTTCAGGAAAAAATAACAGGAGTAAGGCATCCATTTCCTCAAAAAAAACTATGCTAATCGAAGACATAAAAAAAGAATTAGAAGAATTAAAACCTGAAAGCCTTGAGAGGAAAAACTACTCAAGCGAAGGTTATCACTGGGATATCACCTTGAGCCGGGAGACTTTACAGGACTTTGCAAGGGTCATGAACCGGAATAAATTTTTTATCGAAGATGTATGCGGGGTTGATCTTAAAGAGGATCTGCAGGTTCTATATCATTTCGCCCATACCGGGGAACTTTGTCGCATCACCGGAAGAATTTTTACTTCCAAAAATACTCCTGCAATTCCGACTATTTCAAATATCTTCCCTGGAGCGGACTGGCATGAAAGAGAGACTTTTGATTTTTTCGGCATCTGTTTTACAGGACATAAAAATTTAAAACATCTTTTACTACCTGAAGATGCAGATATAACACCATTAAGAAAGAGTGAATCCGAACTGAAATCTTTGGATGATTTAACCCGAAAGCCATCCCAGCGTACCTTAAAGTCAAAATTAATGTGGCCGGTTGTCTTTGAAAACTATAAACGCAGGCCCCCTGTCAAGCACGGCAGGGAGGAGAAAAAATCGTGAACCAGGGTCCGGCAAGAAAAAATGAACATATCTATACTCTTAATATGGGCCCCCAGCATCCCAGTACCCATGGAGTATTACGAATTATACTGGAACTGGATGGTGAATATATTATAACAGCCGAGCCGGTTCTTGGTTATATTCACCGGATGCACGAGAAGATGGGAGAAAATCGTCCCTATCCCCGCTTTATTGCTAATATGAGCAGGCTGGATTATGTGGGCCCCATGCTCTACAACCATCTTTTCACTGCTGCGGTTGAGAAACTGAGCGGTATAGAAGTTCCCCCCAGGGCCGAGCATGTCCGGATTATTACGGCCGAATTGAGCAGAGTTGCCAGCCATCTTCTCTGGATGGGCGCTTTCCTTATGGATCTCGGAGCCTTTACCCCGATTCTTTATACTTTTGATGACAGGGAGGCGATTCTTGATCTGCTTGAATCTGTTTGCGGTGCCAGGATTACCTTCAGCTATTTCCGGTTCGGCGGTGTCTGCAACGATATCTCTGCTGATTTTATTGAAGGTACCAGAGCCTTTATCAAGCTTCTGCGCACCAGGTTCCCCATGTATGAAAAACTGGTTACCAAAAATATAATATTTGAAAAAAGGGTTAAGGATATCGGCGTTATAACACCTGAGATGGCGCGCCTTTACGGGGTAACCGGTCCCGCATTAAGAGCCTCCGGTATTTCTTATGATGTCAGGAAAAATGAACCCTATTCAATTTATCCGGAATTTGAGTTTGAAATTCCCTGTGGTGAGAACGGGGATTGTTTTGACAGGTATATAGTGCGGATGCTTGAGATGGAACAGAGCCTCAGAATCATAGAACAGGCTCTGGACAAGATACCGGATGGTCCGGTTATGGCAAAACATGCTCCTTTAAAGCTCCACCCCGCGCCGGGCGAGACCTATTTTACGGTGGAATCGGCGCGCGGAGAAGCGGGCCTGCTTTTGATCAGTGATGGTTCCGATACCCCGTATCGTCTGAAGTTAAGGACGCCTGGTTTTTCAAATTTAAGTGTCCTGGAAGAGCTGGCAAAAGGAATCCTGCTTTCCGATCTGGTAGCAATTATGGGCAGTCTTGATCTGGTTATACCGGAGATAGACAGGTAAGGGCTCGCTCAAAAACATGAGAGGAAATATATAAATATGGCTTTGCTGCCGCCCGAATTTATAAGAATATTGATTTCATCTGTCTTGATTGTCTCCTTTGTTTTTTTAAATGCAATGATTTTGGTTTATATAGAAAGGAAGGTGGCGGGCCATATCCAGAGAAGACCGGGACCTATGGAAGTTGGCCCGCACGGGATTCTCCAGACTCTGATTGATGGTTTGAAGCTGATGGGCAAACAGATTATTTTTCCGGATAATATAGATAAACCTCTTTTTTGCATTGCTCCCTTGTTAGCTTTTGTTCCGGCAGTGGTCGCCTTTGTAGTGATTCCTTTCAGTCCGAAGCTGCAGGCGGTTGATCTGGATATGGGAATAATTTTTATACTGGCCCTTGCCTCTTTGAATGTGTTGGCAATCCTTTTGGCCGGATGGAGTTCCAACAATAAGTACTCCCTGATCGGGGCTATGCGCTCCGTGGCCCAAAATATAGCATATGAGATTCCTATGCTTTTATCCTTGCTTGCCGTGTTGTTTATGACCAATTCATTAAGTATGAAATCAATTGTGGAAGCGCAAAAGCCTCTTTGGTTTATTGTCGTCCAGCCCGTAGCTTTTTTGATATATTTTATTGCATCGCTGGCTGAGACAAACCGGGCTCCATTCGATCTGCCGGAGGCCGAAAGCGAGCTGACAGCAGGTTTTCATACGGAATACGGCGGCATGGCCTATGGCCTCTTTTATCTGGGAGAATACGCCAACATGGTCATGGTGGGCGCCATTACTACGACTTTTTTTCTCGGAGGATGGAGCGGACCGCCTTTGCCTTATATGGAATACAGCGGCGCTTTCTGGTTTTTGGCCAAGGTATATTTTATAGTTTTCTCCATGATCTGGTTTCGCTGGACCTTTCCCAGGGTTCGCTTTGACCAGTTGATGAATTTTTGCTGGAAAATCATGGTGCCTTTCGGGCTTGTCAATTTAATGATTACGGCACTGGTTCTGAAGATATGATCAAATACTTTAAAGATATTTTTTTAGGCGCTCAAAGTCTTTTAGTCGGCCTGTGGGTAACAATCGGGTATATGTTTAAACCGATTGTTACAGTTCAATATCCCAGGGAAAAAAACAAGATTCCGCCTGCCTACCGAGGCCACCTGGAATTTACAAGAGATCCTGAAACCGGCGGAAGCCGTTGCGTTGTCTGTCTCCGCTGCGTACAGAGCTGTCCCTCTAAATGTATCAGTATAGACTGGGAAATCAAAGGTGAAAAGCGAAAGCGGATCTTAAAATCTTATGTTCAGGATTTTACCAGATGCAGCCAGTGCGGATTGTGCGTGGAAGCTTGCGAGCTCGGTGCAATAAGATTTTCAAATGAGTATGAACTTGTCGGTTTCGCAAAAGAAGATTTTTACTTTAACCTGGTTAAAATGTTGGAGAAAAGATAGATGGCCGACCCTGTTCTTCCTTATCAGTTTGTTTCAGAAATTTTTTTCTGCGGGTTTGTGGTGTTAGCCTTGAGCGGCGGAATAATTGCTGTCAGCGCAAGATATCTGCTCCATGCTCTCCTTGGGCTGGTTGTGACGCTTTTTGGAGTTGCAGGACTCTATCTTTACCTGGGAAGCTTTTTTATTTCATTGATGCAGGTGCTTATATATGTCGGAGCAATATGCGTTACCATTGTTTTTGCGATTATGCTCACCGAAACCCCGGATCAGGTAAAAGAAAACCATAAATCCGGATTACGGTCGTTTTTAGCTGCCGGGGCAGGGCTGGCAGCCCTTTCCTGTGCCTTTCAGTTTATTTACTTAACCGAGTGGCAACCGGCCTTGTCGCGAACCGACGATTTTTCAATTATAGCCGTAGGAAAACGTTTGCTTACCGAGTACTGCCTCGTTTTCGAGATGATATCACTGGTGCTTCTTTTTGCTATTATCGGTTCAATAATATTGGCCCGGGGGGGTAGGGGAAACTGATGCATATGCCATTCTGTTTTAGCGATAGCCTGCATATATATCTTTTAGTAGCAATTATTCTTTTTTTGATGGGGATCTTCGGTATGATATATCGCAGATCGTTTATCGGAATGTTAATTTCAGTGGAATTAATTTTAAACGGAGCCGCTTTGAACTTTATGGCTTTT
>JAERRQ010000160.1 GCA_016735355.1 Desulfobacterales bacterium
AAAGGCCGATGCCCGCAAGCCCGAAGCATGCGGCGCCTGCCATCTTGGACCGGATCATCCCAATATTGAAATCTATATGGAGAGCAAGCACGGCCAGTTGTATCTAACCCAGGGCGAAAACTGGAATTTCGATAGCCCGCCCGATGCCTGGGAGCCTGGTGACTATACAGCTCCTACCTGCGCTACATGTCATATGAGCGGTATCGGAGATTTGGCCACCACCCACAACGTACAGGAACGTTTGAAGTGGGACCTGATGCACAAAAAATCCGTGATACGCTCCGGCAACCGGGGCGATGGTGTTAAAGGCGAACAGAATATAAAAAAAGTTTGTGCCAACTGTCACGGACCTTCCCATATTAAATCACAACGCAATATGCTGGACAATACCGTAGGCCTGTACAATAAATACTGGGCCGGGGCAGTGAAAATGAAGAAAGAGCTGGCTGACAAAAAGCTGTTGGGGCCGGATCCCTGGCAAGACGGTTACCAGGAGCTTATGTACTACCTGTGGCACCATGCAGGCCGCAGAACGCGCCAGGGAGCGGCCATGAACGCACCGGATTATGCGCACTGGCATGGGTTCTTCCAGCTTTTCCAGGTTTACCAGGATATGGAAAATATTTACAAAAACCGTTTGGAAACAGGAAAGATTGAAAAGTACAGCCCGGTAATAAGCTCGGCACCCTATTAATCCAATTATCTATCAGCGTGTATCAGACGGCTTCTGCCATTCCTGATATCTCATTATTCAAAAGCCAAATCCCGATCGGGATTTGGTTTTTGAATTTTTCATCGGCTGAATATTCTTGAAAATACTCATAACCTCGGGTACGCTGATTTTAACAGCCTCCCCGTATTGGAATTAATAAAGAAATATTTTGAAAAACAACATCCCTTTGCCTAAAAATATGAGATCTGCTGTTCGCAGCATACACAAAAAGAAAATTGCGGTATGGAGCCTGACAATTCAAGGCGCACGCTTAGCCTCCAGGATTACGGCAGAAATAGCAGGTACGGACTTTTATATCTCTTCAAGGCTTAAAACCAAAATAAATACAAGCAATTCTTCCGTTTTATCTTTCACTGTTTTATCCCGAACCCTGGCCGAGGTTTTTCATCAATACAAGGGGCATATCTTTATTATGTCCACAGGTATTGTAATAAGAATTATAGCGCCTTTAATCCGGCATAAAACAAAAGATCCGGCTGTTGTGGTTGTTGATGAAAAAGGACTGCATGCAATAAGCTTACTTTCCGGGCATATCGGCGGCGCCAATGAACTTACGTTAAAAATTGCAGATATCACGGGCGCAGATCCGGTTATTACAACTGCAACGGATATAAACAAGATACCGGCCATTGACCTGCTTGCCCGGCAAAAAGGGTTGGTCATAGAAAATCCTGAAGCAATCAAAAATGTAAGTATGGCGTTGCTGTGTGGAAAAAAAATTATACTCCATGATCCATATCAATATTTAACAGGGACTCTTTCCGCTTCAAACGGTATTATGAATGGTGTTGATTATAAGGTTGATGATGATACAATAAGGAAAAATCGGATTCCGGGGGTTTTTATAGATTATATCAAGACTGACATTCCAACTCATTTTCTAAAATTACGGCCGGTTATCTTGTCAATCGGGATAGGATGTAATAGAAATACAAGCAGGCAGGAGCTTAAAACTTTTTTTCTGGAGGTTTTGGATTTGTTCGATCTGTCCGCCGGGAGCGTTTTAAATTTGGCCTCGATTGATCTTAAATCGGATGAAAAAGGTCTTCTTGAGCTTGCCGTAGATCTTGATCTGCCAATAAAATTTTATAGTAAAAAAAAGCTTGAACATGTAAAAGAGATAGAAAATCCGTCATTAATGGTAAAAAAACATATCGGAGTGACCAGCGTATGCGAAGCAGCAGCAATTCTATCGGCAGAGAACGGGAAAGAGAACGGGAAATTGATAGTTCCCAAACAGATAAAGGGAAATGTAACAATTGCCATAGCGCGAATGTCCTCTATATAGTTGGAATAGGCCCCGGCAATTCGGATTACCTTTCGGTGCGTGCGCATGAAGTGCTGAAAATAGTCGATACTGTGGCAGGGTATTCAACTTATATTGATCTTGTACGACCGCTGATAAAGGGTAAAAAAATTATCAGCACCGCCATGAAAAAAGAGGTCGACCGGGTCGAAGCCGCCATCAAAACGGCCTTAAACGGGCAATCATGCGCAATAGTGTCAAGC
>JAERRQ010000050.1 GCA_016735355.1 Desulfobacterales bacterium
GAGCATAAAAAATCCCAATCATCCGGCAAAAGGAAGCCGGATTACTGTTGAGCCGATCAGGAGGCTGGCGGATATTAAATCCATCAAAAAATTAATAACGGATAATCCAAGGAATCACCTCCTTTTTGTTCTGGGAATTAATAACGGACTCAGGGTCGGCGATCTTCTCAAGCTGAAGATCATGGATGTTAAAAAATTAAAGCCTGGCCAGTCCATCGTGATCAGGGAGAGCAAGACCGGGAAGAATAATATCCTGATGATTCACCAGACTGTTTATAAAGCCTTGCGGATATTTTTGGAAAATGTCGGGCCGGATGACGAAGAATATTTTTTTGCCAGCCGGAAAACAAAAAAGCCGCTCACGATCCAGTCGGTCAATGCCCTGGTTAAAAAATGGGCCAGGGAAATTAATCTTTCCGGCAATTATGGGGCTCATACTTTGCGGAAAACTTTCGGGTATATCCAGAGGACCGAGTTCGGGGTGGGGTTCGAGGTTTTGGCCAAGCGGTTCAATCATACCAGCCCGGCTGTTACCATGCGGTATTTGGGTTTAACAAGTGATGAGGTTAATGAGGTTTTGATGAATGAGATTTGAAAAAAGGGCTAATTAAAGCCCTCTTTTTATAGCAAGCCAAAAAAAATATTTCAATTCCATACTGGAATAAAACATCTCGTGACGGATTCCCCCTAAATGTTTAATGAAACCCAATGTTAGGACATGGAATCATGGATCAGGATTTCAATTATGCACTCCAGACATTAAAAGATAACGTATCCCTGTTCACCCCGGAAGTACTTGATGAAATCAATCAGATTGTAGTGAAATATGGTCATGAACTTGTTGGAAAAAAAGAGGAAGAGGATTTGAAAGCGTAGGACATGAGGGTCGCATCTTAATTATTAACTGTATGATATGAATAATTAATATTTAAGATGCTACCCCCTTGTCCTGCGCTCTGGTCTGGTGAATGTGCTGGTTCGATTTTATTTTCTCCATGTAAAAGGGGGCAGAGTAAAATTAAATCTTGGTGGCGGGAAAAGAAAGTTAATTTTACTCTGCCCCCTTTTAATTTAATTCATTTTCTTGATGGAGTCTGTCACATCACGACTCCACTTTCTATCACCTCGACAGTGGTCAGTTTCAATTTTGGCGTGGTATGACCCTTCCCTGTTTTGCCCCACCGTTTCACGTTAAAATCGAAGGCAGGTTTCCGGTAACTGATATACCCGAATCTTTGATAGTAGAAGGTCCAGCCATCTCTTTGAGTCCTCACTCCCATTACATTCGCCCCACTCGCCAGCCACCTCACATCACGCCGTCTCCCATGCTTCAAATTACGTGACTTCTTCCGATCAGCCATTCGCATAGCAATCGGGTTCGTCGCGTCGATATATATGTTCACTTCTCCTGCGCTGTTATACGTAGACACATTTTGATTTCCGACCTGCTGGCCTGATTTGGCCTCGAATATAAGGTTCATGTAATCCTCGGGGCGCGCCACACCTTGTGAGTTGGCATGGTATACAGTCACATTACGGTTCCGCTGCCTGTGTATGTAGATTTTGCATCCTGATAATGGTGAAGTGAAAAAGAAATTAGCTTCGTTACCGAGGGGCATCGAACATAGTCTACGCACCCCCCACGGCAAGAGATAGGCTCTATTATTCAGTCTTCCGCCGGGCATCCCTACTGGTGGGTTGTCTATAGCGACCATTTCAGCATGCACGGGATCCATTCCCCCTGGCCCCATCCTTATCGGTCCAGGGTTTGCTATGACGTTGAACCATTTCGGTGTCGCTGGGATTTCAGTCACCCGGTCAGTTAGGGTGGCCCGAAATCTATTTGCGTTATAACCAACCTCATTGTCCTGTGGCCCATCTGGAGGGCGAGGAATTCTTGGTACAGTATGGTCCATGCTATAGACATAGTCCCTGACGAAGTCGGATGTGTTATTTATTAGATGTTGCTTAGTGATTGGCATGCTATTTATGTCCTTTCGATGGTACAGCCATGTCCCTGAATTGTCTGGCTCTTACCTTCAGTTTGAGTTTTTGTTTACTATGATTGTTTCTATCTCTTCAGCGAAACTTTCTACAAGTGCAGCAAAAAAAGCTTCCCAGGATGTTTCCCAAAAGGCCCAAGGGCGTGAGGTCAAATCTTGATTAGTGATTTTTCTTTACCACGCGCATGACCGGCCGGGAAAGCCAAACGGGCAAGAGCAAAAGAGAGTTTTATGAAGAACTATGCAAAATGTAAAAACGTCCTGGCTTTCCCGGACGGAGTCAATGCGTTTGTTCGGTCTCAGCACGATTCGATAGAAACATGTGGTTCCCAACGCTCCAAACGGTTGAAATTGCGCTCATCACCGTAGTGTTTCTTTAGATTGCTGATTTGCGCTTTTGTCAACTCAGACTTCATCTTGAAAAAGTACATGGACCCCATGGCCACATTTGAATCATGGTTGTCCTTGAAGATAAGCCTCAAATCTTCGTAGATATTCTCTTCAGTGTCAGCTCCGGTGACAAGTCTCAGCCAAAGGGTCTTAGCTATTCCGACTGCGCTTCGTTTCTGGCGCGAGTTAATACATGGTCGAACCATAGGACGGGAAAAACGTTTAAATAATCGGTTCAGTTCGTTATTTGTAAGTTCTCGCGTAAGTTTGCTCTGCTTCTGCTTCATCCGTAATCCCCCTTTTCATGCAACCGAACGTTGCTAATCAGCCGCACGGCTTTTTGTGTCGGCTGCATTAGCCTGGTTAGCAACTTAGTGAGTTGTAAAGTTTTATAATATGCTCTTGTAGGATCATACTAGCCTCTGAAAAACCATTGACAATTTTATCTAACTCGGAAAGCAAAGTAAAGCTTTTGGGATCATCAAAAGAATGGAGGTTTTCTTTCATGATTATTAAGTCTGGGCTAGTTGACGATATATCTATAGCAATATATGGTGCAACTTTGTGGATGAATAAATTTCTCTCTTTATCAAGTAATAAAAACCATGAAAAATCTTGTCCATTTTGACTTAATATTTTTTTTAATTCGAGGCCTATCCTCTTTTCAGTTAATTCCATTCCCTGATGCAAATAAATTTGATGTAGAAATAGACCCATTAATTCGCTGCATGAATTGGTCTCGAAAAAAAAGGAGTCAATATCTAATAAAAGGGGATAAATTAAATCATCATCGACTTGAATTGCATACGCACGTTTTTCACTCCCCCTTTCAAAAATATTATCATCAGAAAAGTTTTGAACTTTTTCATATAGTGTTTTCCAACCGAAATTTATTCTCTTGATGATACGTGGCAACATGGCAAATCGGGTTGAAATATTGATTCCTAATTCTCTTAAATCTGCTGTTATTTCTGAGCAACATCCTTTCTCTTCTGCTTGTTTAATTGCAGCCCAAACAGGTGTTACCCAATAATTGCCACCAAACTCGCTTACATGTAACCATTTTTGGATGGTCATTATTTTCCTCTATTTGCTAACGAGAAGCTCACTTGCCGAAGGTCAAGTTCCAGGTAGAAGCATCGGTTACCCGACGCTCCCCCCACAGACCCGGACGTGAAGATTTCCCTCATCCGGTTCCTCGGTTTATGTTCTTTTTACCGAACATAAAGCCAGTCAGGCGACACCCCGACTGGTGCATAACTTTGCTACCACGTAAAGTTAGATTTCATTCTAATCTTTACTCTCGCAATTATCCAGCTTTCTGTTTATATGGTTTGTGCCCTCTGAGTGACTCCC
>JAERRQ010000300.1 GCA_016735355.1 Desulfobacterales bacterium
CGTCTCAAGAAGCACGTCATGGTCCTTGCCGATGAAATCGGGCCAAGAAATATCTTTGTCCCGGATAAGCTTAATGCGGTTGCTGCTTATATCCGGCGGTTTTGGGGAAAGGCAGGATATGAGGTGAAATCTCAAGCCGTTAGGGCACAAAACATAGTATCTCACAACCTTGCTCTTGAAATCCCAGGAAAATCAAAACCAGATGAAATAGTGGTTGTTGGTTCCCACTATGACACAGTTTCGTGGTCACCAGGTGCGAATGACAACGGGTCTGCAGTCGCAGCGCTTCTTGAGCTGAGCCGACTTTTCAGCACGAAAGCTACCAGCAGAACCGTGCGCTTTGTGGCGTTTACCAATGAGGAACCGCCCTTTTTCAAGACCCGTTCCATGGGAAGTCTTGTTTATGCCAAAGAGTGTCGCGAAAAAAATGAGAATATTATAGCCATGATTTGTCTTGAAACCATAGGTTACTACAGCGATAAACGCAAAACCCAAAAATATCCCTTCCCCCTTAGCTTATTTTATCCAGATAAGGGGAACTTTATAGCCGTTGTGGGCAACCTCCGCTCAAAGCCACTGGTCAAGTCCTTTGCACGTAATTTCATGGAGGAAAGTGATTTTCCGGTTGAATGCGCAGCCACTTTTGGATTTATCACGGGCATTGACTGGTCTGATCACTGGTCTTTCTGGCACTGTGGCTATCCTGCCATTATGATTACAGATACAGCCTTGTTTCGTTACCCTTATTACCATTCATCCCAGGACACCCCTGACAAGATAGACTATCATAGCCTGGCTCGAGTTACCTATGGCGCGTACAGGGCATTAACGAAAATGGTTGTGCTGAATAGTACCTCTTCTCCTTGATAGCATATACTATCTATTCTGATAAAAAAAGGCAGGTCCGCTTTCACCCCTGCCTTTCTTGACACTTCCGAATAGTATTAACTAATATTTAGCCCATTTCTTATTCTTATTCTTATTTTTTCTTATTCTTATTTTTATTCTTATTTTTTTTCTTGAGTTGACCAGGGGGATATTTACGCTTGTGCTTTCCGAACTGAGTATATGGCCTGTCAGTATCCATATCTATATTCACGTAGCCGCCAAGTTGCATCTGCAGGTTGCTGGGCAGCGACACGGCTGCCGTCCAATTGTCTCCCGAAAGGTAAAAATATACTTTTCTACAAGCATCAAAATAAATATAATTGGAAGGATAATATCGATAGATATATTTCGCCCGATATCCGTGTGCAGGCGCGTGCGGTGGGGGACCGCCCTTTGCGAACTTTTTCGAACCAGCATGGTGCAGGTTTTTCGGTTCCGATCCCCAGCCGAGATGAATGCCTCCTCCAGTGCTTTTGCATGCACTAAAAGAAAAGATAAAAACAAGACAACCCAAAAAAAACACTAACCTTAACATTACCTGTTTCATCGTTGTTCTCCTTGGAGGCTGTCTGAAAATGACGATTTTCCGCAATCTCTGCGTCAGTCTCAGCTTTTAATACTCAAACAGCTTCCTTGTAATTTTGCATAAGAGATTTAATATTTCAAAAATATCATCCACCTGTTCATTCTTTAGGCTTTATATCGGCATAGATCTGCAAAATCTTTAATCCCATTCTGAATCGGCCTTTCATATTTTTTGATGTTTTCCATCTGAGTTTCCAGGTGAGTTTGGCTTAATAGCCAATATTACCGGAAATACGTTACAAGATACTATGGTAAATACCCTCCGTGGTTTGCAACAATTGAGGGCAGATATTTTAAAAAAATGAAAAATGGGGTCAGGTCAAGTCTATGTTTGACCCCTTGATGATAAAAAAGAAGGGTTAAACATTGCTTTTGCCTTATCAAAAAAGAATTTCGAGGCTTAAAAATATAAATAGAAAACTAAAACCATACATGTAAAAAGCAGATCAATATTAACCTTACAACGTCACTTACGGTTTTAGAAACAACATATTGTGTACATTAAGTCTACATAGCACCATATATGGAGTCAAATCTCACAAATTGCGTTGTAGGGTTAATAAGGATCAAAAGTAGACTTGACCCTTTTTTGTTTGGTACGAACAGTTTCCACTTTTTAAAACTCACATTCCTCACAAAGGTTGCAGTTACCGGGGAAAGGGAAGCCTTCATTTAAGGATTCTTTCGCTTTTGCTATTTTCAAAAGTTATTTTGTCAATTGTGCAGCGCCGCCCCATCGCCTCCTCCTGCTGAACACTAAGTTTCTGACAGGTTCTTTAAGTCTTCCGCAAACCCAGGCAAAAAACCTGCAATTAGCGCTGATTCGACAGGACCAACTATAATCTCCCATTCCGGAAGTGTTTGCTCAAGTTCAGCTTTAAATTGAGCTGTCCTTCCTGGAATGACCAGCTTTCTATGGTTTACCCTATCTTTTATCCTGCATTCCTTAATGAACCGACTGGTGCTTTTAGAATCAAGCTTGCCTCGTTGAGTGCTGCGCAAGCAATAATGACACCAACACATTACATCTGTTTCATTTTCTATGCGCTCTACACAAAGGAAGGCGGGGATATCCGAAGCCTCGATTGCCAGGGACAGGTCAAAATAAGTCAATGCCCAACTTGAAGTAAGCAGCACAGGGGAGTTCTGATCCGGTTCGCCAATCTCATAGATTCCTTCAGGAGCCATAAAGGGTTTCTGTGGATCATTATAGATATCCATCCGTTGTAATAGCAGCGGGAATAGGGTTTCTCCCTGAAAATCGGAGAGAACAATAATACCACCGTATTTAGCCACAAAAACAGAGGCCATCAACACTTCCATCATCGGGTCATTGGTCATCTCACAGGGAAGGACAACAGTAGGAAAGCACAATGGCCTAAAGTTTTTGGATATGGCAGCCCTCCTGATAAATATCTGGTCTTCAAATGCCCGGCGGAGAGTCCTTGACCCGGAATCAAGAATAATATCCTTTACCCCGGCCTCGGTTAATTTTGTCGTCAGTTCAGCAAGGTCATCCAAACCGGAGGCCTTTGCCGTCACCGGGCACGAATATTGTATGGCCAAACCGGCCACTTGTTCAAAGTTGTCCGGGGTGGCGGCATATATAAGTGGTTTCCGGTCAGCACAGACCTTTAAGCTCGCAGATAAAATATCATGATTGCTGCTCATCAGAATAATGTTCGCGTCGCTATTTTGTTTTACTTTATTAACCAGGTCCGCATATTTTTGAGCGTCTCCGGAATCATTCCTTATTGCTATTAATTCGGGACGAAGGAGAATGCCTATACGTTCATATTGAAGCTCTTGAAACCTACTTAGCCTGGCATCTATTTCAGCATCATCCATAGTATCAATAATGAGGATGGCGAAGCCCGGGGGATTCTCAAACCTTTTTTCATGACGAAACATAACTGTCTCATTGCCTAACTTTAGCGCTTTATCACCGACACCGATGGTAACCAGTCTAATCGGCGATTGTTCCGCCTCCGCCAGTTTAGCCTTAGCCTCTTCGGAAATATAGGGACAAGAAGAAAGCTCTATCTTTCCTGACGTCAGATTCATGGCAAAGGCAAGGCAGGTGGGGAGTCCGCATTCCTTACAATTTGTCTTTGGCAGCAGTTTAAATATTTCTAATCCCGAAAGTGCCATCGTAAAACTCCTTTCTTTAATGGAATTTGGCTGTAAATGCCCGGTCATATAACCCGGTCATATAATCAGTCCGCTTTGACTAGGGTTTCTGCAAAAAAAAACCCAGACCGATTACAAATCAATCTGGGGATTTCCCTTTTTTATCCTTAAGATCTTCCGGCTGCCTCTGTCCACGAGAGTTACGCCTTTTGTTCAGGCAGGTCTTCTGACTTCCCCGCCTTTTGTGCAGCCTTCCCATCCGGAACTCAACTATAAATGCTATTGTGTTTGCTACGGCATCGGTCGTAATTCTTTCTGACGATACGACGATGCGCTACCCTAAGGAGTTGAGTGTCTGATAGTGGCGTAAAAATGCAAAAAAGGTTCCCTTATCTCGAATAAGAAAAGGGCGAGGTTACAGCGGCGGGCCCGTCCCCGAATTTAACGGGGTTCCCTATTAAGCTCGACGAGCACCTGAACAATATTTTTAATTTTATAAACAAGCACAATACAAAATGTCAAGAAAAAAGTTAAGAGCTCGATCATTAAATACGTGTAACCGTTCATGGGTGACCCCTTTCTATTCCTTTCTACATTGATGAAGCAAAATTGTGCGATAATTCATCCAGTGCGATAATTCATCCAGGCAGAATCCATTTCAACGAATTGCAATTGTTGAACAGGGCAAATGCAGAATCTTGACAGCTCACATACCCGAATGGGCAAAGAAAATTTTAAAAAATTTTTCAGTTGTTTTCGCGCGCCCCCTAAGGCAGCAGGAATCGCAAGCTGTTTTAATGTAGTAAAAAACATGCACCCATAATTTTTCACAAAGTCCCCCTCCTTAGAAAGTCTTGTAAAATCAATAAGATAGCGTAGAAATAGCACTTGGCTCAATTTTTGCGATTCTGAAATATACTTTTAACACATAAAGAGCTGACAAAAAGGTATTTAAAAAATGATTGCAAAAAAACTCGGAATAGCATTTTTTATTTTTTTAACTTTTTTTATTACTTGCGAAAACGCCATGGCCGGTGTTTCCGCTCCCGTTCTTAAATGGCAGTATGGAGGCTGCTATTCTTCCTGGTGTGAGAAAGGCTGGTATTCTTCTCCTGCGGTGGCCGATCTGGATAATGATGGAGCAGCGGAGGTAATCGGTTCAGCCTATTCCGTGGTAGTATTGAACGGCGCAACCGGCAGTTTAAAATGGCGGGTAAAATCAGGACATGATCGCTCCGAGTCTAATGTTGATAACGTGGGCCGCACCTGGCCTGGAGTTGTTACAGCGGATGTGGATGGGGATGGTGATCTTGAAATTATCACTGCACACGGCGCTGGATATGTTTCCGTATATGATCAAAATGGATATTTTTGTTCAGGATGGCCAAAGCATCCGGTGAGCAGCGAGCTTCGTTCCCTGGCCGTATATGATCTGGACAGCGATGGAGACATGGAGATTATTGTGGGAAGCGCCAGGGGAGCTAATTACAATAATATTTATATATATGAACATAACGGTGTGCTGCGGCCCGGCTGGCCCCAGCTTTCGACCGGCTGTTGTGCCTATGGCCTTTATAACGACAATCTGACCATTGGTGATATAGACGGTGACGGAAAAGGTGAAATTGTGGCTCCCTCGGATGTTCATTATATATGTGCTTTTAAAGATGATGGAACCCGAATTCCTGCCCATGACATGTATGGAAGCAAGGTATGGGGCGAGGTCGGAGTTTGGGTTGATCCGGAAGCCGAAGAGAGGGGATGTGGAGATTGCGGAACCGAACATAGACCTAACTTTGCCCATTGTC
>JAERRQ010000325.1 GCA_016735355.1 Desulfobacterales bacterium
TAAAAATTTTTTAAATGAATTTTCGGCGCTGGCAAGAGAACCTGAATTCCTGTTGCGTGAAGAATTGAAAGAACTAAAAAAATATTTTGGTATTCTGACAGCTCTTTCAACAGGTGCGGTGACTAATCGGGAAATGGCAGAGATAACAGGTGTTGAGGAAAAAATATTATTCTATTATCTGAACACTCTCAAGGAACTTGGATATATTGCCAAGCATTATCCATTAACTGGCGCTAAACCAAATCCCAAACAGGTGCGGTACAAATTAAAGGACCCACTTCTTCGTTTTTGGTTTCGTTTTATTTATCCAAATGGCTCGGCAATTTATCAGATGGAAGAAAAAAATGCATTTATGAAGCTAATCAAACCTCATCTTGATTCATACTTTGGCCACGGCTTTGAAACCCTGTGTCGGGACGCCCTTGGCCATTTATACCAACAGGAGCTGTTGACCTGCTTTTATGAAATTGGCGAGTATTGGGATAAAAAAGTGCAAATTGATATTGTCGGATACCGACGGGATGGGGTCATTGATATTTGTGAGTGCAAGTGGGGTAAAATATCATCAATGCCCCAACTACTTAAGGAGCTGGGAAGCAAAAAAACCGGTTTTCCAAATAAGGACAATAAAACCATTAACTGTCGCCTGTTCCTCCGTTCCGAGCGAAATCTGCCGGCTATTGATAGCAATATTAAGGTTCATTCTCTTGCGGATCTTTACAGGCTGCTATAAAAAAGTCTGCCGTCCCTTATGATCCGCGCGGTTTTTGGTTTAAGACCAATGAGTTTTTTTCATCTTGAAACCCCGCTTTTTTTAACCAGTTCCTTAAAAGCTCTTTTGAGCTCCACGAAATTCGCTTAGCCGGATTCCAGTTTGATGACTTCAGCTATTTTTGCCATTGACTGACCTCTGTTTTTTTGTAGATGAATAGATTGGGATAAGGGAATTGGTAGGAAATAATCTACGCATATTGTGTAGATTATTTGTTCGTCTTCAAGGCGTGGTAACAGTTGCATAGTGAACTTATTACCGCAACGTAGAAGACGGACAAAAGGGCAAGCAGGATGCGTAGATTATTTTCTGTAAGTTCCCTAGGTATTTCAATGGATAGCAAAAAAAAAATTTTAATAATATTAAGCGTTATTTTTGCCGTTACCCTTTCATATAGGCTTATGAATCCCTATCGGCAGAAAACTGTTTCCCAGTTAACATTTACAAACTCTAAGGTATATACAAAAACAAACAAAACCGGCTCAGTACGCGGCTCCAGGAGGACTGCCAATATACAGGACGTGATGCTGGATTTTTTTTTAAATCCTCCTGAACATTTCGACAAGGTATATAAAAATATTTTTTTCAAGGAGGAGGTTGTAAAAAAAGAGGTCATTTCACAGAAAGATAACCCGATTAAAAGAGTAGAGAATGAGATAAATCAATTTACCATTTTCGGTTCGTATGAAACTCCGGATGATAAGGCTATCTTTTTTGAACGTGGAAAACAGGTGCTGGTGATTAGAAAAGGAGATAAAATAGATGGTAAGTTTCTTGTGGAAAAAATTTCGCAACAGGATGTAAGTTTGAAATCTGAAGAAATAGATGATCGGATGCACATAGATCTGGGAGATTTTTAATTTTAAAACCAAGCCTGGTCAGTATAAGGCATTTTGTGATTAATATGATTATAAAGAAATTCAAGTATAAAAAACCGATATTGATATTTTTAGCAACTATGTTTTTATTTATAACCGGTTGTTTAGGCAGCAATCAATATATAAAACAGGGGCGGGACACTGCGGCTGCAGGAGACTGGGACAAAAGCGTGGAGATATTTCAGGAGGCCTGCAAGGCAAACCCGGATGATATTGAGGCCAGGATGATGCTGATTAAATCCAGGTGGAAGGCATCTATGATACATATAATACAAGGAAAAGCATTGCTGGAAAAAAAAATTGTTGATGATGCTATCCTTGAATTCAAAAAAAGCGTTGACTTAAATCCTGATAACCGGAAAGCTCATTTTCTCATTAAAAAGGCTAATAATATAAAAAAATCTGATCAATTTTTTATAGAGGGACAAAACCTGATTCAAAACAGGAAGTACCTGCAGGCAAGAAAAGCCTTTCGAAAAGCCGTTCGACTCAATCCTGAAAATAAAGAGGCTGTAACAGCCCTGGGCTATTATAGAAAACTGGTTGAAGATGCGCCAAAATTCAGATTAAAATATAAATCCGATGCCCCTGTTTCTCTTAAGTTTAAACAAACACCGATAATCAATGTATTTGAAGTTTTAACAAAAATAGCCGGAATAAACTTTATTTTTGATAAGGATATGAAGGAAAGCAAGGTTACTCTTTTTATGAATGATGTCTCCTTTGACCGCTTCCTGGAAGTACTGCTGAAAACAAACGATCTTGCTGCAAAAGCAGCTGATGAAAAAACTTTGATTATATATCCGGACACACCTTCCAAGGCCAAAGAATATCAAGATCTTCAAATTCGAACCTTTTACCTCGCAAACTTAAAAGCCCAAAAGGCTATCGGACTTCTCTCCAAAATCCTGAAAGCCAGAGATATCACGGCAAATGAAAAGTTGAATTCTTTAGTGGTACGAGGTCCAAAGGAAGTAATAGAAATTGCATCGAAAATCATCGAAGCCAATGACAGGCTTCCGGCAGAGGTGGTCATGAATGTTGAAATTCTTGAGGTCAACAAAACCAAGGAGCAACAATTAGGCCTTGAATATTCGGAATCATTCACCATAGGCATCGGAGAAAAAACCGATGGAATTAGTAGCGATACAGGTCTGGTCGGATGGATATCAATGGCTGACCTTGATACGCTATCCAATAAAGAGCTGATCATGTCAACGCCCCAGGCAACATTGAATCTTTTGAAACAGGATACTGATACTAAAATACTTGCAAATCCCCAGCTACGCGTAAAAAATGCAGAAAAAGCATCAATTCTCATAGGTGAAAGGGTTCCCCTGCGAGTCAACCGGCGGGTAGATTCGTCAACAGGCGATGTGACTTCCGACTATCAGTATCATGATGTAGGCGTTAAAATGGAAGTCGAACCAACGATAAACATGAACGGTGAAATTTCCATGAGCATCCTGCTTGATGTCAGCGCTCTGGGACCTAATGTCGGGACTGTAGATGATCCCCAGTATTCAATCAACACCAGGACAGCCCAGAGTGTTTTGACTGTTGAAGACGGAGATACTGTCATATTTGGCGGCCTGATTAAAGACATAGAACGTGAAACCATACGAAAAGTTCCGTTTATAGGTGATATTCCTGTAATAGGGCGTCTCTTTTCCAACCTGAATTCTGATAACATAGCAACAGATATCATTATGGTGATTAAACCGGTAATTATAAGAAACCAGACAGTTCCGGAAGATGATATTGTAGAGATGTGGTCCGGAAAAGAAAAAAGTTTTTCATTAAGAGAACCATATGAAAGCCATGCTGCTCAAAATGATAATTATCTGGATAGACCGGAAGAACAGAACCTTGAGAAATTGCTGAGTGATATTAACAAAGTGGTTAATCATGATAAGGCAGAAGTTATAATCGGAAATTGAGGGAAGAAATAGGGTAATTACCTGACAATCTATATATAGAAAATGGATGCTGACAGAATAAAAGCTGAAACAGGTATATACAGTATATGCGGGATCACCCTTATAGAGCTTATTGTTACGATGGCAATTCTTTCTATTTTGGCAGCCGGGATCATCCCGCTTACCCGGGCAACATATAAAAGAACAAAAGAGCTGGAATTGAAGCAGAATCTAAGGATAATCAGAACCGCCCTTGATGAATATAAAAGCTTTGTTGATGAAGGCGAAATCCCCAAAGAGGCTCTTTCAAGCGGTTATCCCAAAACCCTTGAGGAGCTGGTAGATGGGGTTGAACTGCAAGGACAGGTAAAGTTTAAAAAAAAATTTTTAAGAAAAATTCCAAAAGATCCATTCTCAGAAGACGGAAACTGGGGTCTGAGATCATATTCCGATGAACCGGATAGTGAAACATGGGGCGGACAGGACGTTTATGATATATATTCATTAAGTGATAAACAGGCCATTGACGAAACATGGTACAGGGATTGGTAAAAATGCCAACCATAATGAACCGGAAAGGGTATACCCTGATAGAACTCGTGATCGTAATGGCGATAATTGCTATTCTTGCGACTATTGCGCAGCCTAATTATGAAAGATCAAGAATAAAGGCAAAAGAAACTTCTCTTCAGCGTTCACTCTTTATCTTTCGCGATGTAATCGACCAGTTTTACGCAGATCACGGTTTATATCCCGAAAATCTTGATGAGCTTTGCGACAAAAAATACATAAGAGTCGTGCCAAAAGACCCTTTTACCGGTTCAGTCGATACCTGGATTGTCATACCTCCTGAAGACGCAGAAGAAGAGGGCGGGGGAGTTTATGACGTACACAGCGGCAGTGATAAAGTGAGCTTGACTGGTGTGCCGTATAATGAATGGTAAAAGTTTAAATGTTAAAAGTGCCGGTTTTACATATATTAGTGTATTAATTCTGGTAGTTATTGCAGGAATAGCACTAACCGGCGCAAGCAGGTACTGGAGCATCGCTGTAAAGAGAGACAAAGAGGCCGAACTTCTTTTTCGGGGTGACCAAATAGAAAAAGCTATTGAATCATACTATAACAGCCCTCAGGACGGGCAACAAAAATATCCCCGCACCTTAACAGATCTTTTGCAGGATAGCCGGTACCATATAATAAAAAAACATTTGAGAAAGATATACCAAGACCCCATGACAAAAGATGGAGAATGGGAAAAAATTTTAGATCCAGGTGGTGGTATTAAGGGAGTGTACAGCAAGAGTACAGGAAAACCTCTAAAAGCAGGCGGTTTTACAAAAGAATATAAAGATTTTGAGGATTCCGAAAAATATAGCGACTGGAAGTTTACATATCTGCTCAAAACGGTGAAAGGAAAAAAATGAATAAAATAAAAAGGCTGTCTATTGCTGTATTGTTTTTATCTTTTATCTGGGGCAGCCATGCCTTTTGCGAGTCGATTGATGAGCTTGTAGACGAATTCGGGGTTGAATTTGAATCATTAAAACCGCTGCCCAACAGTTCCCTTAATGCAGATTTTAAACAGGCTCAAATAGCTCTTGGAGCGGTTTATACGATCAAGGCGCTCAGGTTGCTGCACATCCAGAACCAGGAACTGATTAACAAAAAAGACGAGATAAAAGATAAATACGATGAAATCATTGAACAAAACAGGGAACTTATCCGGCTGCTTTCAGTTCTTGTAAAAAAAGAGACCAAAAACAATCGACTGCTCTCAATTATGGTAAGAGAAAAACTCGATGAATCCGATACCGAATATAGATTTTTAGATAATTAGGAACGTGGGCTATAGCCCTACAGTAGGTTCTATCCCCAGTTCGCTAATCTTGTACAGCAAGGTCTTATAACTGATCTGTAAAATTTTTGACGCTTTGCTCCGGTTCCAGTGAGTTTTGGATAGCACCAAAGCAATTGCTTTCTTTTCGGCCTTATCCGAAGCTTTTTTTTTGATTTTTTTCAAAGAAAAATTTGAAAAATCCGGCTCTCCCGACTCCTTGATCTCATTAGAATGTGGCAGCGTTTGAGCAACCTGTTTTTCATTTGTACCCTGTTGGCTCGGGTCTGCCGCAGGTTCAGCCTCTTTTTCAAATTCTTGACGGATGGCTTCAAAATCGCCCACTACCATTAATCTTTTTAAAATATTTTGTAACTCTCTGACATTGCCCGGCCAGTGGTATGAAACCAAATGCTCGATGGTCTCCCTATCAGGTTTATAAGGAGGTTTCAGCTTAAATTGTTCGTTATATAGATCCACAAAATATTCAATCAGGAA
>JAERRQ010000269.1 GCA_016735355.1 Desulfobacterales bacterium
CCTGGATATTTCCGTCTGGAAAGAGGAAGCCTTGACCAAACTGGTTACTGTTCTGCCTGATGGTAAAATTTCATTCCCGTTGATCGGTGATATTGATGCTGCCGGAAAAACAGTGGCTTCCCTCGGGAATGAATTGAATAAAAAAATTGAGCGGTATGTTCCCGATCCAAACCTGTCCGTGGTTGTGCAGCAAGTAAACAGCATGCTCATCTATATTATTGGCCGGATAAATCAGCCCGGTCGTTTTGTTCTCAATACGAACATAAATGTACTCCAGGCGCTCTCCATGGCCGGTGGACTGAATCCATTTGCAAAAAAAAATAAAATCCTCATTTTCAGGGAGAAAAACGAAAAAACAACTATTTTTAAATTCAGGTACGACGAAGTCTCAAAAGGCGAAAATCTTGAACAAAACAGAATGCTTAAACGCGGGGATATTATAGTAGTACCTTAGGACTCACTCAAAAATAACTTCACATTTTGCCATCTCAGCTTCAGGCTGTATTTGCACGATCCTCATTACGCAAAGTCCTCGAAATAGCTTGCTATTCCTGCGGCTTTGCTTAATCGGATCGTACAACTTCAACCTAAATCTGAGCGCCAATTCTATGAATTTATTTTTGAGCGAGCCCTTAGGAACGGGTAAAAAATAATTTTCCCGGCTTTCCAGCTTTTTTTATATAAAAATTTCATTAGGTAGTGTCCGTCCATAAATAGGATAATTTATGGACGGACACTAAGTATATTTGTTACATATGGGCTTTAAAAAAAAAATTACCTTATATTTATTCGCCTTGGCTCTTGTTGCCGGGCCGGGAAAAGCTGCCGCGGACGATTTCAATCTTATACCTTCAATTAGCATTAAAGAGGAATATAATGACAATATATTTTTCGACGACGGAAATGAAGAAGAAGACTTTATAACCACGATTTCCCCCGGGCTGAAACTGAGCAACCGTACCGAGAGATTAAATGCCGGCCTGTCCGCCCTTTTTGACGGAATAAGCTACTTTGATAATAATGACCTGAATGCCATAGATCAGGATTACAAAGGTAATCTGAATTATCAGCTCACACCTAAAACAAGTGTAACCGCTGATGCCGGTTATAAAAAGGATTCCCGCCGGGATCGTGATATTGAAGTCATAGATGAAGGTACGGCAACAGGCCTGGTTCAAGGCGATGAAACCCGTATAAGGTATAACGGCGGCTTTTCTTTCAACAGTATGCTAAACGAAATAACTGCTGTAAACTGCTCGTATTCATTTGCAAAAGATGATTTTGATGACCGTGAAGATAATGACATCCGTATGAATAATTTGAATCTGGGATTTACCCATAACTTGAGTTTTATAGATGAACTGACCGTGGGTCGTTTGAATTTCGGTTATGGAAGATATGATTATCTGGATGGTGAAATTACCAGATCTTTTTTAACAATTACTGATAATAGCAGAATAGATTATTATTCAGCAACAATCGGTGTCAGCCGAAATATTAGTGAGATTTTCAGCATACTTGCCGATTTAGGAGGTAGTTACACAAAATCAAAATATAAAACCAGTTATAAGTATGATCACTCGGATCCATTTGTTCAATTTTTTGGACTAAACAATTTTACACAAAAAGAAAATAACAGCGGCACCGGCATGGTCGCGCGGATTACTACTTCCTATAATGGAGAGCTTACAAGCGGTAGTCTTAATTTTTCCCATGACGTCAAGGCATCCAGCGGGACATCGGGCGCAACCGACAGAACATCCATAGAGCTTAATATAAGACGGAGGTTCACATACGAACTCAGCGGCCGGATATCGACGGCATATTATCTTAACAAAGCCGATGCCGGCGACTATTCAAAAATTGGTACCGATGAAACCACCTGGAGTATACGTCCCAGTATAAGATATAATTTTACCAGGGATATTTTTATGGAAGCTTCATATTATTTTACAAAGAATAAAGACAGGGAAGATCATACAAATATAACTAGAAATCAATTTTTTATTAAAATTTCAATGGATTATCCATTGTTTGAATAAGAGCCATGGACTGATATTTGTCATTTTCATGTAAAGAGTAATACGGACTAAGATTTTTGGAGAAAACTATATGGAAGAAGCCGCTTTATCACCTGCCGACTATATTCAGATTGTAAAAAACAGGAAATGGTCTATGATTATTCCTGCTTTAATCATATTTGTTGTTGCCGCAATAGTTGCCTTGACGCTGCCGCCGGTTTACAAATCGACAGCTACAATCCTGATTGAAGAGCAGGAGATCCCGGCCGATTTTGTCATCACAACCGTTACAAGCTATGCTGAGCAGCGGATCCAGTCCATCAACCAGCGAATCATGAGCACGACCAAGCTGCTGAATATTATTAAGCGTTTTGATCTTTACCCGGACAAACAAAAAAATTGGACCCAAGAAGAAATAGTTGAAAAAATGCGCGAAGATGTTTCAATGGAGCCTATCAGTGCCGAAGTAATGGACCGCCGGACAGGACGGGCTTCAGTCGCCACGATTGCTTTTACGCTTTCCTATGAAGGCAAGGATACACCCGCAAAAATCCAGCGGGTTGCCAATGTTATAACATCTCTGTTTCTCGAAGAAAACCTCCAGGTCCGGGAGCGTCAGACAAGCGAGACGACCAAGTTCCTAAAAACCGAGATGCTCAAGGTTAAAAATGATCTCTCGGAAATAGAGGGTAAAATTGCCATCTTTAAAAAGGAGCATATTAATGAACTACCTGAGCTGATACAGGTCAATATGCAAAGCTTGAACAGCCTGGAGCATAATATTGACCGTCTGAACGAACTCCTTCGCACGCTAAAGGAAAGGGAAAGTTCTTTACAAACCCAGCTATCCGGGATCATCTCGGAATCGGCCAGCCAGGACAAGCAGCGGCTGGACGAGCTTAAATTGCAGGCTGTTTATTTGAAAAGCCGCTTTTCAGATAAGTATCCGGATGTTATAAAAACAAACAATGAAATTGCAGAACTGGAAAAACAGATCAACGCCCCAGGAGGCTCAAAAGGTAAAAAAAATGATATAAACAATAATCCGGTACATATCACTCTTGCATCCCAGCTTTCAGGCGTAAAGTCCGAGATAGATTCCGTTTACAGGCAGATAAAAGGGGTCAAGGAGAAACGAGACGCTTATAGGGCCAGAATTGAAGCGACTCCGCGCATAGAAGAACAATTCAAGGCACTGGCAACCGAACAGTTGAACACCAGGGCCAAATATGAAGACCTGATGAGAAAATTCATGGAAGCAAAGGTCGCCCAGGGACTGGAAAAAGAGCAGAAAGGAGAGCGTTTCACCTTGATCGATCCGGCCCAGTTGCCCGAGAAACCTTTTAAGCCCAACCGTCTTGCAATTATCCTGATAGGTCTTGTTCTATCTTTAGGAGCTGGCGTGGGGGCTGCTTCCTTAAAAGAATTTACAGATCAATCTGTCCGCAAAGCAGAGACACTTACAGCCGCGACATCGTTCCCGGTACTGGCGGAAATACCTGAAATTGTAACCAGAAAGGATATTGTGAGTAAAAAAAGAAATCGCATTATCCTGGCAATAGGAATAATTTTATTTATTGTGGCAGCAATTATTGTTTTTCATTTTTTTATCATGGATATTAATGTATTCTGGGCCAAACTCATGCGGAAGCTATAAATTATTGTAACCGTTCACGGTTTACAGTTTACAGTTTACGGTTTTCTAAAAAAGGCAAAATTAACAAATATGAATAATTGATTTATAAAGTCGATTGCCGTGCTGTAAATTCAAATGACGAGTCATAGTCTCGTATTAAGTCTGTATTCCGATTCAACTGTTAACCGTAAACTGATAACCGTGAACGGTTATAAATTATTTAGGACAAAATTATGGAACTTAGAAAAGCTATAGAAAAAGCAAAACAGGAACGTGAACGAACAGGATCAACATCCCAGCAAAACAAGGCTCAAGCACCAGTACACCAGGCCGTGGAGAAAAA
>JAERRQ010000084.1 GCA_016735355.1 Desulfobacterales bacterium
GAAATGCAGCTTGAATTTTTACATGCCATTCGGCTGAAATATCATGCGCTGTTACAAAAATTTTTTTAAAATGAGATGGTATCTTATCGACCTGCTGTATGGAACCTGTTCCGGAAACAGACTTCACAAGTTCATTATTAAAAAATCCTTCTTTTTTTGCTTTTTCAACAAAAATTGGATGTAATTCAACAAGCTTTTTTTTATCAAGCACATGCCGCGCATATGCTAAAGCAAAAATCGGTTCTATACCGCTTGATATGCCTGCAATAATGCTTATACTACCTGTCGGAGCGATTGTTGTAGTCGTGGCATTGCGCATATACGGAGTTGAAGGGTGATCGAAAATACTATCCTTGTAACCTGGAAAATTACCCCGTTTTTTTGCAAGATCGGCAGATGCCTTTCCGGATTCCTGTAAAATATAAGACATAACCGTTTCGGCCTGTTTAACGGCCTCATCAGAATCATAGGGTATGTCAAGCTGTACCAGCATATCTGCAAATCCCATAATACCGAGTCCGATTTTTCTTGTGTTTTTGCTCATTTTTTCGATACGTGCAAGCGGATATTTATTAACCTCAATGACGTTGTCCAGAAAATGAACTGCATCATGCACCGTTCTTTTAAGGCGGTTAAGATCTAATCTGTTTTTTGTGATCATTGCGGATAGATTTATGGAACCGAGGGTGCAGGATTCATATGGCAGCAAGGGCTGCTCACCGCAGGGATTTGTGGCTTCGATTTTTCCAAGTAAAGGGGTCGGGTTTTTCTCGTTGATACGATCGATAAAAATTACTCCCGGCTCACCGGACCGCCATGCAGAATGAATTATCATATCAAAAATCTTTTTTGCAAAAATTGATCCAACAGGATTGCCGGTACGCGGATTAACAAGCTCATATTCCGAATCTCTTTCAAGCGCGTCCATGAATTTTTCGGTTATGGCGACAGATACGTTAAAATTATTTAATGTGCATTGATCGATTTTTGACTGTATAAATGCCTCGATGTCAGGATGATCCACACGCAAAATCCCCATGTTGGCACCTCTGCGGGTCCCTCCCTGCTTAACAGTCTCGGTTGATATGTCGTAAACAGACATAAATGAGACCGGGCCGCTTGAAACACCTGCGGTTGATTTAACAAGATCATTGGCAGGTCGTATTTTTGAAAAGGAAAAACCTGTGCCCCCTCCGCTTTTGTGGATCATGGCTGTATGTTTTAGAGTTTCGAATATACTGTCCATTGAGTCTTCTATGGGAAGTACAAAACATGCTGCCAGTTGTCCTAACCGGCGCCCGGCATTCATAAGGGTCGGTGAATTAGGCAAAAACCATAGATTCGACATTATTTTTAAAAATTTTTTTTCTGTTTTTTCTATATCCGCCTTATTACCAAAAATAGCATCTGCTCCAGCTATAGCCTTTGCGACCCTTGCAAAAAGTTGAGCGGGTGTTTCGGTAACTTTGCCCTGGCTGTCTTTTTTTAAATACCTTTTTTCTAAAACAGCCTTTGCATTTTGTGAAAGTGATATTGTCATTTTTTTACGGATTGCTGAAACCGAATTTTTCCTTTAATTTCTTTTCGACAAACGGATGCACCATATTACTGATATTGCCGTTATAACGCGCAGCCTCCTTGATTATGGATGAACTTGTAAATATCCATCTTAATCCGGACATCAAAAAAACAGTCTGTATGTTCCTGTTAAGGCTCCGGTTCATAAGCGCCATTTGGAACTCATACTCAAAATCTGATACAGCGCGCATTCCGCGTAAAATGGCATTTGCCTTCCTTTTAACCACATAATCGACAAGGAGTCCGTCAAAGGAGGCTATTTCAATATTTGTTACCTCTTTGAGGCTGCTTGCAAGCATTGTTTTTCGTTCTTCAATTGTAAATAAAGCCTTTTTTGAAGAATTACAAAGAATAGCAACTATTATTTTATCAAAAAGCCTTCGACCCCTCTTGATCATGTCTATGTGACCGTTAGTTACAGGATCGAATGAACCCGGGTATACAGCTACTCTATCCATAAATTGACTTTTCCTTTTAAAGATATTGCAAAAAAGTAACCATGCTCTTTCCATATTTTCTTTTGTCTATGGTGATGAATGGCTCAATCTCTTCCGGGATAAACTCCGAATCCGAATGCTCAACAATAATACATGCTTCTTTTTTCAATAAGCGGCTTTTTACAAGATTTTTCAGTGAAGGTTTAATAAAATTCCTATTATAAGGAGGATCAATAAAAACAATATTGAACCATGGCCTTATGGATTTTATCCAGTCTAATCTTTTTAACGCATTGCGCTTTATTATTGTAGTGGTATCATCGATTCCGCAGGAGATGATATTTTTTTTTATAACAGAACATGCATTTCTATTATTGTCGATAAAAACCGCATATTCAGCATCCCTGCTTAAAGCCTCAATACCCATAGCCCCGGTGCCCGCAAAAAGATCGAGTACTACAGCTCCCTGTATCCGAGTATAAAGTATATTAAATATAGCTTCACGCAACCGGTCTGCCGTAGGCCTTGTTACACTGCCGCGCATAACGTCAAGTCTTCTTCCCTTGAGGTTGCCGCCTATTATTCTTAAGGTCATTTATTACCTGAATTGAGCGGTTAGGCTTTAGCTGTTAGCTATTAGCTTAGGTGTTATTTCTTACTGATGTAATATCTTGATTTTTCAATGCTAACAGCTAATCGCTCAACAACAGCTGTTAGCATTTAGCCGTTAGCTATTGGCTCAAGGAACTATCTGTTTGATTTGAAAAGCTAAAAGCTAATGGCTCAAAAACTTCGATTTGGAAAACATCCTTAACCTACCGGAAATATATCAATTTCAGCTTTTCGTTCAGGCACTATTTAGCTGTTATTGAATAAGGTATATCGGAAATATCTATTAAGTCACCATCAGTCATTATCACAAGCCGCTCAACAAGATTTTTCAGCTCCCTGACATTACCAGGCCATGAATAACCGGCTAAAACCTCAAGGGCCGCACTTGATATGCTTTTCTTTTTTGTGCGACTCTGCTGAGCACAAACATCAAGAAATATACCAACCAGTTCCGGGATGTCATGCGAACGATCTCTAAGGGGAGGGACTTCCATGGGGATAACATTCAGGCGATAGTATAGATCGTCACGGAAATTGCCCTTTTCAATCTCATTTTCAAGGTTTTTATTGCTGGCTGCTATTACTCTTACATCAATACTAAGTATTCTGCTGCTTCCCACGCGCTGAATTTTTTGTTCCTGCAGAACTCGCAAGATTTTAGCTTGTGTCTTTAAGCTCATATCGCCTATTTCATCAAAAAATATTATTCCATTGCCGGCCAGTTCGAATTTCCCCCTTTTTTTGGATATAGCGCCTGTAAACGCTCCTTTTTCATGGCCGAAAAGTTCACTTTCTATCGATTCTTCCGGAATAGCCGCGCAATTAACGTCAATCATAGGTTGGGCTGCACGTGAACTTAACTGGTGAATGGTACGGGCCACCAGTTCTTTACCTGTTCCGTTTTCTCCGGTTATAAGTATCCAGGCATCGGTCGGCGCTGCAACCATTATCTGTTTTTTCAAGGCTGCGATGGTTGGGCTGTTCCCGCTTATTGAATGCTTTTCTATTGTTTTTTTTCTCAGATACCTGTTCTCTTCTTCAAGACGCCTGAAGTTTAATGCGTTGTTGATGGTTACTATAATCTTATCTATACTAAGAGGCTTTTCGAGTAAATCGAATGCGCCAAGCTTGGTGGCTTTAACAGCCGTCTCTATTGTGCCGTGTCCGGTAATGATAATTACCGGAATAAAAGGATTGTCCTTTTTAATTTCTTTCAGCGTTTCAATACCATCAATACCCGGCATCCAAATATCAAGAAGAACCAGATCCGGAGATTCCGAGTCTATCACCTTTAAAGCTTCATATCCGTTAGAGGCCGTTAAAACATCAAAGCCTTCATCAGATAGAAGTCCGCTTAAGGATTGTAATATGGAAGGCTCGTCATCAACAATTAAAATAGATGGAAACATAAGATCAATTCCTTTACAAAAATTTAGTATACGGACGCGTTACGCTGGCAGTTCAATCACAAACTTGGCACCCCTGGGTTGATTATCCTGCACGCGGATCATACCATTATGATCAGCAATAATGCTGCTTACTATGGTAAGCCCTAAACCCATGCCGGCCTTTTTAGTCGAAAAATAGGGCTCAAAC
>JAERRQ010000393.1 GCA_016735355.1 Desulfobacterales bacterium
AACACTTTATCTCCTTGACCTACTTAATATTTAGGTTTGAAATAGTATGGTTTATATTACATTATGGTATATGTATTCGCACATGCCATCTATCTATTAATTTACTTTCCTTCTTAAAATATATTTAATCAGTTACATATGTACACGGCTATTTGTTTAACATTTATACACTTCTGCCTACTTTTTGGGTTTTCATAATATTTCTTTTTAAAGTTTAGTTATAGACATTATCAACCTCTATTTCTACCATACAACTAAAGTCAAACAACATGTTAAATGACCTGAAATGGAAAAACCTAGCAGATATGAGAATGGATACTTGTCTCATACTAACTTACAAAATAGAGATTTACGAAGTAAATGTCTAACACTAACCTACAAAATAGTGAATTATGAAATAAATGTCCCTTCTGACGGCATACTTATACCTGCAATGGAAGAACCAGTAAACCAAAAGTAGGCAAAACATTTATTCATACGGGGTCCATCATAAATGATTATAAATATTCGTTCTACTCACAAACCATCCCAGAATGGAACAAAAAGCCAAATACTACTATCAACACTCGATGTATTGAGACCTTCAATGATAGGTTAAAGGTCATGCCCCTACCAGGACCTGTAGGCAACAATACTTTCTCTGCATACACTCTTTATACTCCGGACGTATTTTGTAAGTTGTAAGGAATATGTTTTTTTAATGAAAATACTGTTGTAGCTTTGATATGCTCTAGGTCAAGCTCACCACTGCAGTGTATCTACAAACGTATGGTCTGCTGAATCTAAGAAGAGAGTTATAAAGTAATATTTGGCTGGACAACGTCTACAGGTCGCCAGGTATGCTATCTGGCATTTCTCAGCTCTGACCTATATGAACTATTATCAGCCATGACTTTAATAATTAATCGGGTGAGAATTATGTCCCAGCACTGTGACCACCCCAGCCAATGTAATTTAATGATAACTTAACTATTCATCTCAGCCTCCCAAAGGCGCTAGATACCAAGATTATCTGTATTCAGAGTATCCTCTCCATACCCTTATTCCACTGGTTATGTAGTATGCTGTAATTATCGCATTATTGGATAGACCGCCGTTCGTATAAATATAATGGCGAGATTATTGACCACCAGGTTCATCTTGGCATTGATCTTGCGTCAATCGCGCATTCGCCTGTACCTGCTTCAAACAAAGGCAGGGTGGCTTTTACCGGATCAATCGGTATTTACGGAAAAACAGTGATTATAGATCATGGTTTTGATTTGTTCAGCATGTATTCCCATCTAAGCAGTATCGCGGTGAAAAAGGATCAAATTTTGTTAAAAGGAGAGATTTTAGGCCGCACCGGAACTACAGGTCTTGCCGGCGGTGATCATCTTCATTTCAGCATTCTTGTTAATAATATTTTTGTAAATCCGCTTGAATGGTGGGATAGGGTATGGATAAAAAACAATATATCTTCAAAGTTGGATGCTATAATAAAATAGCTTGCAAAAATAAGGATAACATCCGCATGAAAAAATATACTGTCAACAAAACTTATCAGATGATAAATGATAAAATCAGATCGGGAGAGGCTGTTGTCGTAACAGCCGAGGAAATCATAGATATTGTAAAAAATGATGGACCGGTCGAAGCTGCCAGGAATGTTGACGTGGTAACAACCGGAACATTCGCTCCAATGTGTTCCTCCGGTCTTTTTATTAATTTCGGACATTCCACCCCTAAAATAAAGGCATCCAAAACATGGCTGAACAATGTTTCCGCTTATGCCGGGATTGCCGCGGTCGATTGCTATATAGGGGCCACGGAGACCTGTGAAGATGATCCCTTAAATAAAGTCCATCCTGGTGAGTTCAATTATGGCGGGGGCCATGTTATTCATGACCTTGTGGCCCAAAAAAAAATTACGTTAAAGGCTGTCGGCTACGGCACGGACTGCTATCCCAACCGGTCAATAGAAAAAAAGATTGATTTGAACAGTATCTCCGACGCTACTCTGTGCAATCCCAGGAACTGTTATCAGAATTATAATTGCGCAATTAATATGACCAAAAAAACAATCTATACATATATGGGAACCTTGAAGCCTTTGGCCGGTAATGCCAACTACTGTTCAGCAGGGGCTTTGAGCCCACTCCTGAATGACCCTTATTTTAAAACAATAGGCCTGGGAACAAGGATTTTTCTTGGAGGAGGCACAGGATATGTTACCTGGCACGGCACTCAACATTCACCGCCTGCCGAGAGAACCGAAAAAGGCGTTCCGGTAACACCTGCCGGAACATTATGGCTGATGGGTGATCTGAAACAAATGAAACCGGAATGGCTTGTGGGGGGAGGTATCCAGGGATATGGATGTTCAATGTCTGTAGGCGTGGGTATACCTATTCCTATTTTGAATGAAGAAATGGCGGCCTTTACATCTGTTGCGGATGAGGATATTTTTACTCATATTGTTGATTACGGGAATGATTATCCAAACGGAATAAATAAAAGTTACGGAAAGGTCAGTTACGCGGAACTTAAAAGCGGACATATTCAGTTCGATGGTAACCGGATTCCCACAGCCCCGCTTTCCAGCGTTGTCAAAGCCCGTGAAATTGCAAATATTTTAAAAAAATGGATCTCAGGCGGTGATTTTCTGCTTGGTGAGCCGCAATTTACTCTCCCGAGTTGTAAATAGTCTTGAAAAATTTTTTAGAACAAAAGATAATTTACTGGAATACAGAGTCGGAAATTTCCACGGTTAATGATATTATTGTCGAGGAGCCATTGTCGATTCGCGTACAGGGCAACCCCTATGCGGTTGTAATGCGTACTCCCGGCGATGAGATTGCACATGCGGCCGGCTTTTGTCTTGCTGAAGGGGTTGTCGATACTCTTGATGATTTTATATCCATATCATTCTGTGATGAAGATGATACAAATGTTGTTGCAGTTACTCTCCATAAAAAAAGAAGAAAGCTAATATCACAGATTCTTGAAAGACGCGGTTTCATAAGTCAAACCAGTTGCGGACTTTGCGGCAAGGAGATTGTGGAGGATCTGTATCAGACAATTCGTCCCGTATCTGAAAATATTGTTATAAACAGGGCAAAGGCACTGCGCTGCCTGGAAGATTTATCCAAACATCAACCCCTGCGCGTCAAGACAAAAGCTTCCCATGCCGCAGCTCTTTACAGCTCTGATCTTGAATTTCTTTCTGCCGCGGAGGATGTCGGACGGCACAATGCACTTGATAAAGCCGTGGGAAAACTTTTTTTCAAGAACATGCTTGCCGGCGCTTTTGTTTTAACCCTCTCTTCCCGCATAAGTTATGAACTGGTACAAAAGGCGGCGCGAGCAAGGATACCGGTAATTTTAGCTATTTCCAGGCCAACCTCTCTGGCGGTTCAACTTGCAGTTCAACTTGATATCACACTTGCATGCCTTGCGCCTGGAACCGGTTTATATATTTTTAATCGCGCGGATCGACTGTAATAGATTTCCACATAAGTGATGCCACCCGCATAGCGGGTGGCATCAGGAAGCCCCG
>JAERRQ010000277.1 GCA_016735355.1 Desulfobacterales bacterium
TTTTTCCTAAATCATTCTGGTAGATTTTGTTCCCTACTTTTCAAGAAATTACTTAACTTAATTCGCTCATTATTTTAAGTTTTTTAAGGTATGGACAGTATAGTTAGCAAAATTTTAATTCGGGAGTAACTCCCATGTAGTATTTTGCTATATTTTCTGCATCTGTTGGAAACTCCAATAAGTGATGGAATTTAGGATATCAAGTAGCCCGGGAGCTTCTCCACTCGGCGATACCCCGGTTCAGAGGTAACAAGTATCCTGACATAGAGAGTATTCTCCAATTCACTCTGAAGATAGATTTTTTTATTATAGTCTAAATAAAAAATAATTTCAATAAGGTATTATACTCATTTTAATGAGGCTAATAACCTTGTCAAAAAGGGTCAATACCCCATTAAACAAGGTAATAAGTATTATTATTTTGCTTACGTGTAATAATTGTGCCCATAATTGCACTCAACTTTTCTTTTGTTACTACACTAGCTTTTTAGGTAGCCGGGAAGATTCAGGATTAAGTATTTTGAAGATTAAATTTTTTGCCTGACGCAGAGATCGGGCAAAAGGGGGGCGTTTTGAAATTGACTCTAAATGAGATAACAATGTGTGTCAAACTCGATCTAAGCAAGCATTGCATTGAAACGGAAATCAAAGGATTACACAACCAGATGATTTATCAGTATTTCAAATCTACTGATGATAGAGCAAAACTGGAAAAGAAAATTGAAGTACTTGAGGTTGCTCTCAAAGAATTGAATTTCGCCCAACTGAGGAGTACGTATACAGAGCTGTCTGGTAATAGCGCTGATGATGTAGCCTTGTCATATGAAAAGAAACGGCTCGCCATCTACATTAACGGAATTAACATATTATAGCTTTTAATATGAATAATTTCAAGGCGTTATCGGTCGTCGGGGTATTATAATACGTCTTCCTCATTTTAAAATCGGGTAATTACTGCATTCTTAGTTGTTCCCTGATAAATTCATAATTCCGGAGCGCTGGACGGAACCAGGCAGATCATTATGAAAGGCTCATCGCCTGTATTTTTGAATTGGTGCTCTTCATTACCGGGTATAAAAACAGCTTGTCCTGATTTCACAGGTACCCACTCACCTTCGCTATAAAGCTGTCCACTGCCTGAAGGGATAAAAACTTCGTGTTCCCAGTCATGTGAATGCCGCGGAGTATATCCGTTTTTTTCAATTTCAAAAATCCGCATACAGAAATTTTCAGCGCCGTCGGCATTGCCTATGAGCACACGAGCCTTAACTCCTTTTGCAGGCTCATCATCAAATAATGTAGGACTGACATCAGAATAATTCTTGATTTTCATTAATATTCCCTAAACTCTTTGAATTCTGATTAATGTTGTTTATGAGCATCTCCCTTGCAAGCATCAATGGCAGATTTTATAACACAAAAAGTCATACCAAGTCCAAGTATAGATAGTGCATACCAAAGGCCGCCCATAAAAATTATATGCCCTGCATCCCAAACCCATTCAAATGAAAACGGTAACATTTTTACTCCTCCAAAGACCCCATCCGGAAATAAGATTCTCCAGGATGGAGGCTATTTATTGCCCGAATGAAAAATAGAAAATTTTAACCGCAGGAATACGTTAAATATTTTGAGGATTTAAAATTTTCCCCTGACACAGAAATTGAACAAATTAGCAGTTTTCGTTAAGGCAATATTTATTTTATGCTGCTGCCGGACTTAATGCCTGATCCCCGACAGACTCTATTGTTTCTTCGGTTTCTGTTTCAGAATCAGATTCTATCTCCGTTTCCGGCATGGAATTAAGTTCTACTTCCTGGGGAAATATCGGAAGATAACGATATGATACCAGGATTAACAGAAAGCCGTATGCCACAGGCAGAATTGTTGTCGCAACTTCCTGCCAGCTGGGATAATAGAGTGCCCAACTTTCAAACGAGAGTACCGGGACTGCCATAATCTGAAGGACCATGACCCATCTGTTAACTAAGGGTCCTATTACCCCCAGGATTAATGCAGTCATCAATATTTTGGGGTTGTCCCTGCCTTTTTTGGTCAACAGTAGAGCAGCCGGCAAAATACCGCAAACAATGATTTCAAGAAAAAGTATCCAATATCCATAAAAAGCATTGTTTGAATAGAAGAATGATACATCAAATCCTTTGGCCGGCGCTGTGACAAAAGCCCAGTAAAGGGTATCGATAATTTTAACGATTATGTATGAAGCGATCATCCATCCTGAAATTTTAGCCAAAAGATCAATTACATTCTGTTTAACAAGCTTCTTTTTTGATACTATTTCGGTTATTCGTGTAATAAACAGCGTAAAACATGGGCCATATGCTGCTGCCGACCAGGTGAACAGAAAAAATGTCCAGGGCCAGATTGCAATGCCCTCCCTGTAAGCGAATGGGCGGCCATAAAGAACTCCGGC
>JAERRQ010000184.1 GCA_016735355.1 Desulfobacterales bacterium
TCATTCAGAGGCCCCGGCATAAACGAAGGGCTTAAAATCCTTGGGAGTATTAAAAAAGAACTTGATATAAAGATACTCTCTGATGTCCACAGGATAAACGAAGTAGAAGCAGCGGCAGATGTTCTTGATATCATACAGATACCAGCCTTTTTATGCAGGCAGACGGACCTGATCCTTGAAGTTGCAAAAACTGAAAAGATAATCAATATAAAAAAAGGACAATTTCTTGCTCCTTGGGATATTGCCAATATAGTTGAGAAGGCGACCTCAGCCGGTAATGACAGGGTTATTATTACTGAACGAGGCGTTATGTTCGGATATAATAATTTAGTAGTTGATTTTCGCGGCATAAAGATTATTCAGGATTCAGGGTATCCTGTAATATTTGATGCAACACACAGCATCCAATTACCGGGAGGGGCCGGAACAAGTTCAGGTGGGCAGAGAGAATTTGCGCCTGTTTTGGCAAAAGCAGCCGTAGCAGCAGGTGTTGATGGAATTTTTCTGGAGGTTCACCCGGATCCCGATAAGGCTCTTTGCGACGGACCGAATTCAATAAAACTCAGCGATCTTCAAGATCTGCTTTCCGGACTTAAGGCAATAAGCAACGTTGTCCGCTCCTGATGCCTGTTGTTGCTAAAGTTTCTGCAAGTTAAACCCGATAATATATTCAGAGCCCTAAATGAAAATAATACCCGAAATAGCAGATAAGCTTAAACGAATAAAACTTCTTATTCTTGATGTTGACGGTGTTTTAACAGACGGCAGCATAATATATAATAATGATTTTGTTGAAACTAAAATTTTTAATGTCAAAGACGGACTCGGAATCAGGCTCCTTATGCGTGCCGGCATAGATGTATGCATAGCAACCGGCAGAAGCTCTGAAGCTCTTTATCACAGGTGTAAAGATTTAAATATTATACATATTTTTGACGCATTAAGCGATAAAACGGCTGTTCTAAAAATGATTGTTGAAAAGCTGGATGTGTCCGCCGAAGAGATTGCATTTATTGGTGATGATTTGCCTGATATCCCTCTTATGAAGCTGATCGGTCTTCCTATTACCGTTGCGGACGCGGCTGAAGAGGTTAAAAAAATAGCGGCTACTGTTACTGAAGCCAAAGGCGGCGCAGGGGCAGTGAGGGAAGTATGTGAAGCTATATTAAAAGCCGGCGAACTTTGGGATGAAACTTTGCACCATTACTTATAAAGTTGCTTGCAAAAGACTTTAAACAAATTTATCATATAATGGTTTTTCCAAAAAATATTAAACCTGTAACCTTAAAATTTATTTTAATTTTTGCCATTGTTATTATATTTTGTGCAATTTTAGCCATTTTTTTTTGGTACCGTAGTATTTTAGAGCATCCGGAAAAAATTTTAGCGCTGGTACCTAATGATGCAAACATATCAATAGGCAGAGTTTACCAGGAATCAATAAAGAACGGAATAAAGGAATGGAGTCTCAATGCGTCTTCGGCAGATTATTTTGAAAAGGATAAAAATGTAAAATTAAAGGATTTGTCCGTAACTTTTTTTTTAAAAGATGGGGACAAAGTAATATTGAAAGCGGATCGAGGTATTCTGCAGACGGATTCCAATGATATTGAAGTTTCCGGCAATGTAATTATTACTAATAAAAATTATAAGCTTTTAACAAAAAAAATTTTTTATGATAATAAAAGGCGTGTAATTTTTTCAAAAACCCATGTGCATATTACAGGAGATTCTTTTGATTTGGAAGCAGATGCCATGTCCCATGATTTAAAGACTAACAAGGCCTCACTTGAGGGGATGGTGACGGGTGTATTAAGTGACAAAATCACCTTTTAATAAAAATATTATTTTTTTATTTACTTTCACTGCATTAATTGTCTGGATGGAATCGCTTGTACACGCTGATGAGGCTATAGATTTTCAGCCCATGGAAAACAATGATAAAGTTCACATAGTATCCGACAAACTTGTCTCCGACAGCAAAGCGGGCATTGCAGAATTTTCAGGGAATGTAAGGGTGACCCAGGGCGCAACCATAATTACATCTGACAGCCTGAAAATATTCTATGATAAGAACAAAAAGGATAAACGACCTGAGACGCACACAGAATCTATAGAAAAGCTTATTGTTTCCGGAAATGTCAAGATAATTATGGACAACATGGTTGCGACAACTCTACAGGCAGAATATATTATAAAAAATAAGGTTCTCATATTAACAGGTGCCGGTTCAAAAGTAATCAAAGGGAATGATTCTGTTTCCGGAAGCAGAATCATTCTTTACAGAACCGAAGGGCGTGTTATTGTGGAGGGAGGCAGCAAAAGTCGTGTCAAAGCTGTCTTTACTCCCGGAAACAAAGGAATAAAGTAACGGTTAACGGTTAACGGTTAAAAAATATAGTAAAACTCAACTTTTAAACTGAAAACCAAAATTTATTTAAAAAAACTGTAAACTGTTAACCGTGAACAGTTACGAACTAAATTAGGCTGGCAGATGCCGACATTACTATTACAAAATTTGATAAAGGCCTATAATGGAAGAACGGTAGTCGATTCTGTAACTATAAAGATAAAAGAGAATTCCGTTATCGGGCTTCTTGGTCCGAATGGAGCGGGGAAAACGACAACTTTTTATATGGCTATCGGCATAATAAGGCCTGATGAAGGTCAAATCTTTCTTGACGATGAGGAGATCACGGAATATCCTATGTACTTGAGATCACGCAAAGGGATAGGATACCTTCCTCAGGAGGCGTCAATATTCAGAAAGCTTACTGTTAAACAGAATATAATGGCTATTCTTGAAATCAATCCGATATCAAAACCAAAAAAAATAAATCTTGCAGAGACGTTGCTTGATGAACTGGGAATACTTAACCTTTCCGACCAGAAAGCCAGTCAACTTTCCGGCGGGGAAAGACGCAGACTAGAAATCGCTCGGGCACTTGCGACTAAACCATCTTTTATTCTTTTAGATGAACCTTTTGCGGGTATTGATCCCCTTGCAGTAATAGATATAAAAAAAATTATAAAGCATCTAAAAAATCGTGGTATCGGTGTCCTGATTTCCGATCATAATGTAAGGGAAACTCTGGAAGCATGTGATAAAGCATACATACTAAATGACGGCCAAGTAATAGAATCGGGTAACCCTGATAAAATAGCTTCCAGTGAAATTGCGCGCCGCATATATTTAGGGGAAGAATTTAGATTATAAAATGGCATTTGACTTAAGACAACAACTCAAATTAGCTCAGCAACTTGTAATGACGCCACAGTTACAAATGGCAATCAAGCTGTTGCAGTTGAACAGGCTTGAGCTTTTAGATACTATTCGTCAAGAACTCGAGGAAAACCCTACCCTTGAGGAACTTCAGGAGGTTACTGAAAAAGACTCGGAGACCGAACAGACTGAAGAAACAACTGAAATAAAAGAGGTGGCCGTAGAAGAAACAGCGCGTGATGATATTGATTGGGAGAATTATCTTAATGAATATAATTCAACCGGAAAGTCCCATTTTGAAAACGAAAAAAAAGATACTCCAAGCTTTGAAAATTTTATTGGGAATAAAGAGTCGTTACATGACCATATGCTTTGGCAGCTTCGTATGATTTTCCCTTCAAAGGAAGTAGAGCATATAGGAAGCCTTATAATCGGTAACTTAAAAAGCGATGGTTATCTGGATGCATCGATTGATGATATAGCAAGTGTGAGCGGATCATCCCCTGAAAAAGTAAATGAGGTTTTAACTACTCTTCAGTCATTTAATCCTGCCGGTGTCTGTGCCAGAGATTTAAAAGAATCTCTGGCAATACAGGTAAAGCAGTTAGGTCTTGAAAACAGTATTGTTAATGGAATAATTTTACATCATATAACCCATTTGGAAAACAAAAATTATAATGCCATAGCAAAAGCATTAAAAATAAGTATAGACGATGTTATCTCGGCAGTGGATATTATTCAAGGGCTGGAGCCTAGGCCTGGACGGCTTTTTTCCGATGATGAGCCTAAATATATAACCCCGGACATTTATATATATAAACTCGAAAATGAATTTCTGATCGTTTTGAATGATGATGGAATGCCCAAACTTCACATTAATTCATATTATAAAAACACAATGAAGCGGAATAGTAAATTTTTAGACAAGGAAAGAGAATATATTGATACAAAAATGCGTTCCGCGGCATGGTTGATACGCAGTATTCATCAGCGACAAAAAACAATTTTCAAGGTTATGGAAAGTATATTAGGTTTTCAGCGGGAGTTTTTTGAAAAAGGCTCTGCCTATCTTAAACCGATGGTGCTGAGAGATGTCGCACAGGATATAGGAATGCACGAATCTACAATCAGCAGAGTGACAACTAATAAGTATGTTTATACGGACCAGGGTATATTTGAATTAAAATATTTTTTTAACAGTTCTATCAATAAGGTCAGGGGAGGATCGGTAGCATCCACTAGTGTTCAGGAAAAAATTAAGGAAATAATTAAAACCGAATACCCTGAAAAACCGTATAGTGATGATAAAATAGCTGTACTTTTAGAAAAACATAATATTAGTATCGCACGAAGAACCGTAGCAAAATATCGTGAGGCTTTGAAAATTCTGCCATCCAATAAGCGCAAGCAATTTAGGAGGTTGTAAAAATGCAGACAAATGTAATGTTTAAAAATCTTGACCATTCAGAAGATCTAAAATCTTATGTTCAAGGCAAACTCGACCGATTCGATAAACTTCTTGATAACCCCGCAATGGCTACCGTGGTTCTTTCTATGCAAAAATTTCGAAGAATAGCGGAAATCAATATTTCCGGTGACAGATTAAACATTAAAGGCAAAGAAGAAACCGAAGACATCTATTCTGCCATTGACAATGTCCTTGACAAGCTGCAAAAACAAATAAAAAAAAATAAACAAAAGACAAGGGGCCACAGAGGAGTGCGTAATGATAAAGTTCAAACAATTCCTATAGAAGAAACCGCTCCTGATACTTTTGAGACTAAAGAGCAAGTAAGCGTAAGTAATATTGATTATAAACCCATGGGCGTGGAAGAAGCTATTATGCAGATGGATATAGTGACCAACGACTTTCTTGTTTTTACTAATGCAAAAACTGATAGAGTTAATGTTCTCTACCGACGTAAAGATGGCGGCTATGGACTTATTCAGCCTAACCGGTAAACACTCTTGTACAGCCTTCGGCATAATGTTCCCTGTAACCGTTCATGGTTGAAAAACAGATTGCATCGCAATCAAATAAAAAGAGGACTGTGAACTGTTATTTTTTTATGATTCACTTTGCTAAATAATATGAAAATTCTTGATGTATTAAAAAAAGAGGCTATTTTAGCCGACTTAAAAGCCAACGATAAAAAAGGGGTTCTGGAAGAACTTGTAACCCCTGTAGCCCCTATAGCCAATCTTGACAGGGACGATCTTATAAGAGTCCTCCTGGAAAGGGAAAGGCTTGGAAGCACCGGTATCGGAGGAGGAATAGGTATACCACATGGTAAAATGAAGGGCCTTGACAATCTGGTAGTCGGTTTTGGTTTAAGTAAAAAAGGTATTGACTTTGAATCTATTGACGGCAAACTTTCCTATATATTTTTTCTCCTGATAACACCTGAAGATTCCACCGGATTACATTTGAAAGCGCTGGCAAGAATTTCCAGGATTCTCAAAAATGATCTTTTTAAAGAAAGCCTTTTAAAGGCATCGAATAGAGATGAAATATATAAGATAATTAAAGAGGAGGATGAAGAATTTTAAGGGGATTTTATCCTACCCCCTGTTAATGGCATATTATGATAGGAATAGTAGTTGTAACCCATGGTAATTTTGGCGAAACATTGATTGATGCCGCTGAATCTATTATCGCTTCCAAGGTAGATGGCCTTATCCCGATTTCCATAAATTTAACTGACGACGCGGATAATCTAAGAAAAAAAATTGAGGATGGAATAAAAAAAGTCGATCAGCATGAAGGCGTACTGATATTAACGGATATGTTCGGTGGAACTCCGTCCAATTTAAGTTATTCCTTTCTTGATGAAGGGTGCGTGGAAGTCTTATCAGGTGTTAACCTGCCCATATTGATAAAAGCGGCAGATTCACGTAACAGATTAAAGCTTGGGGAACTTGCGGTAACTCTGGAGGCATTCGGCAAGAGAAGTATATCCCTCGCAAGCGGAATCTTAAAAGTAAAAAACAAAAAATAAACTTATAAAACTGCTCTAAGGAGGTATGATGAGCGTAAAAATTGGCATTAACGGTTTTGGAAGAATTGGTCGTGTAATTTTCAGGGCAGCGCTTAAAAATTCTGAAGTTGAGGTAGTGGCCATTAATGACCTTACCGATTCTGCTACTATGGCATATCTTCTGGCTTATGATTCCGTACACGGCAAACTCGACATGGAAATCACTGCCAAAGATGATTCAATAGAAGTTGACGGCAAATCAATAGCTGTTATATCTGAAAAAGATCCCGCAAACCTGCCCTGGAATGACCATGGCGTTGACATTGTTGCCGAATGCACTGGTCTCTTCAGGGACCGTGCCAATGCATCAAAGCATCTTACCGCCGGCGCGCGTAAAGTTATAATATCAGCGCCTGCACCCGATCCGGATATCACTATGGTCCTGGGTGTAAATTCGAACAAATATAATCCCGGAGAACACAATATTATATCCAACGCATCATGCACTACTAATTGCCTTGCACCGGTTGCAAAGGTCTTGCTTGAACAATTCGGCTTAAAATGTGGCCTTATGACAACTATCCATTCATACACCGGGGATCAGCGTCTTCTCGATTTTCCACACAAGGATCTTCGCAGAACGCGTGCAGCCGCTCTTTCAATGATTCCCACCACCACAGGCGCCGCCAAAGCGGTTGCACTGGTTCTTCCTGAA
>JAERRQ010000178.1 GCA_016735355.1 Desulfobacterales bacterium
AAAAACTTGTTGAAGAAGGTGATAAAATCGAATTAACCGAAGCTGATATTATTATTTCCGGCGGACATGGAACAAGTGGTGATTTTACCGCAATTGAAGATCTTGCCTCTGCCCTGGGCGGCGCTGTCGGTGCTTCCAGGTTTGCCGTTGACGAAGGCTGGCGTCCGCACAGTGACCAGGTTGGACAGACCGGCAAAATAGTCTCTCCGAGCCTCTACATAGCTTGCGGAATCTCAGGCGCCATCCAGCATGTGGCCGGTATGTCCACATCCAAAAATATTGTGGCAATCAATAAGGATTCTGAAGCTCCGATTTTTTCCAAATCAGATATAGGGATAGTTGGAGATCTTGCCGAGGTGATTCCGGCGATAACTGAAGAAGTAAAAAAATTATCTGAAAATCTATAATTGAAATTATGCTGAGTTATTGACTCACAACTTCCGATTTAACAGGGATATAGACCGTCACATAAATAATTTCACTGCGTTATCGGTCGTTGGAGTATTACAATACGCCTTCCTCCCTCTGGCCTTGTGAAATGAATTATCTGACGGTCTATAGAAATTAAGATTATGACTGATTCAAGAGACAGGATGGAGTTTGACGTCCTTTTTGTTGGCGGCGGCCCTGCCAACCTGGCCGGCGCTATTCATCTTATGAACATGGCCAGGAAAAAAGGGCTGGAACTTGAGGTTTGTATTATTGAAAAAGGTTCTAACATAGGCTCCCCCTCCCTTAGCGGCGCTATTCTGGACCCTGTGGCATTAAAAGAACTGATGCCTGACTATATTAAAAAAGGATGCCCTGTAGAATCTGATGAGTGCAAAGACAGCTTCTATTATCTTACTCCGACGAGCAGTTTCATCATGCCCTTTACACCTAAGTACATGCATAATGAGGGTATGCATAATGAGGGATGTTTCACAATCAGTCTTTCAAAATTTACCGCCTGGCTGGGAGAAATTGCGGAAGGCATGGGTGTCAATATCTTTCCCGGATTTCCAGGGACAGAGGTGTTATACGATCCGGGGCATACCCGCATTTTAGGTGTAACCACAGGCGACAATGGCGTTGACAAGAAAGGAAAACATAAACCGAACTTTGAGCAGGGCATAAACCTGATTGCCAAGGCCACCGTGCTTGGTGAAGGCCCTAAGGGGAGCCTGACAAGAGATGTAGGACAGAAGATGGGGATTTTTAACGGAAAGATGCCCCAGGTTTTCGAGACAGCCATTAAAGAAGTGATTGAGCTTCCTGAAGATAGTCCTTTTATGGCTTCCGATACCACTGTTGTGCATTCTTTTGGCTATCCTCTTGGTTTAAACACCAAAGGCGGAAGCTTTCTCTATAAAATGAAGGATAATATGCTTTCCCTTGGCCTGGTTATCGGCCTTGACTATGAAGATCCGGCTTTGGAACCCCATGAAGCCTTCCTGCAGTATAAAAAACATCCGCTTATTGCGGATATAATCAAAGATGGAAAAGTATTGCAGCAGGGAGCTAAAACTCTTTCCGCCGGCGGCCTCTACACCATACCCCAACTTTCAGTTGATGGCGCTCTTTTTGTGGGTGACAGCGCTTCCATGCTGAATATCCAGAGGTTAAAGGGCGTCCATACTGCCATGAAATCCGGCATGCTGGCCGCAGAGGCAATCATCAGCGCTGTGGAGAAAAACGATTTTACCCGCAATACCCTGGCATCATACGATATAAGCTTTGAGGAGAGCTGGATCAGGGATGAGCTTTATGAATCCCGTAATTTTACCCAGGCCATGGCTAAAAAAGTAATTCCCATGGCCATACATCTTGGCGCTCAATATTTTACCGGCGGCAGGGGAATTAAAGACCCGTTGGAAATTGAACCAGACAGCTCAACCCTTAAGAAGCTGACTTCAAAACAGGCTGAGATGATCGACAACAGAACCAAAGAGGAGGTTGACGGGAAACTCTATATTGACAAGTTGACCGGAGTATATCTCTCAGGAACCCAGCACGAGGAGGATCAGCCCTGCCATCTTATGATTCATGACCTTGATATATGTTCCACACAGTGTTATCAGCTATATAGAAATCCCTGCACCCGCTTCTGCCCCGGAGAAGTTTATGAAATAAAAAAAGACGAGACTTCCAATAAAATAGAACTAAAACTTAACCCCTCCAATTGCCTTCACTGCAAAACATGTGAAATTAAAGATCCTTTTAAAAATATTACATGGACATGCCCGGAAGGTGGAGGAGGACCAGGTTATTCGATAGTGTAAAATAAAAACATCTAATCCTCACAATACTTAAAGAACTCATGCGTTCAAATCCAAAAACAATTTCTTCAGGAATCAAGCAGCTTGACCACATTCTGGGTGGTGGTATTTTTATTGGGGATAATGTGGTCTGCTATGATGAAGTCGGCAGCCTGGCCCCTGTTTTTTATCTAAACTTGATGAAGGCTTCCCAGGATGATAAAAAACCACTCATTTATCTCAATTTTGACCGCTCCATGATCTCACTGATGGAGCATATAGGAAATCTGGCCGACAATCCTTTATTAACAATACTGGATTGTTTTACTTACGGCAAAGGAGAAGGAGCCGAAATCTTCCTCGAATTTTACGAGCAAAAAAAATTAAAACGGCCTTGTCAGGTCATAAGCGTGGATGAACCCTATAACTCGGATCATGTGACGGGTGCCTTTTTTGGACTTCACAAAACCATGCAAGGGGATGTTCGCTTCATTTTTGATAGTCTGACCGGCATGCAGGAGTTATGGGGTGACGAAGATGATATTATTAAATTTTATTCACATTCCTGTCCACGTCTGTATGAACTGAATACAATCGCTTACTGGGTAGTTGAAAAAGGAGCACACTCCGAACGTCTCAAGGCCCATCTTAATAAAACTACCCAGATTGCCATTGACCTATCTCTAAAAAGGGGCAAGGCTTCCATGACCATACTAAAGGCCGAAAAACGCGATTTGGGTATCCTGAATTATCCATTTTATTACTGGAACAAGGATCTTGATGTCATCTTTGATTCTGAAAAACGAACATCGGGTCGAATTGACCTGGGTGGTCGCTTAAAGGAGCTTAGGAATAGAAAAGGACTTTCCCAGACTGAACTTGCCAAATTTGTCGGGGTTACCCCCAGCAATATTTCCCAGGTGGAAAACAATCAGATATATCCCTCCTTGCCGTCTCTTATAAAAATAGCGGAAATTCTTTCAGTTGAAGTGAGTTCATTCTTGAAGGAGTTGGATACAGACAACGCCGGAAGGGTTATTTTTCACGAATCTAAAGCCATTGATGTCCAGTTTTCCGATCTTCCCAAAGGAAGTATCCATGCAAAACTCATAACCCCGGTTGATTTTGAAAAAAAAGCCGAACCCTATATCATCGAAATCCCCCCCCAAACAAATCTGCCTGCCCATTTTTTTATCTATAAAGGCGAAGAAATAGGATACTTATTGTCAGGGGAACTTGAAGTAAAACTGGAAAAAAATATCTACACCGTTCAGACTGGTGATCTTATTTATCTGACTTCACAAATTCCATACCAGTGGAAAAATTCTGGGACTGTTCCTGCCAGGCTGCTTTGGCTAAAGCTCAGATAATGTCTGAACGAAAACTGCCAATTTTCATTCGGCCACTATATAATAAAAAAAGCCTTCCGGAAATTAATCTCCGGAAGGCCTTAATCCGTCAAAGACAATAGTCTTTCCTACGAATTGAGTATTTTTCTGGCGCTTTCATCGTTGACATCCGTGACGTGCGGGATGCCTGTCTCTTTAGCCGTCTCCCTGTTGCCTGAAAAAATTTCCCCGCGTGTAATCTGATTCATAGCAAATTTTCTTGCACCTGCCATTAACTGCTGCAGGCCGCATGCAAGTTTATCAGCCAATGTATAGAAGGCGATAGCCCCGTATGGAATATTTTTCATTTCATCTTTGCCGACCTTTTTTTGTACATCATAATATGAGGCAAAAATTTCTTTGGCGCTCTTTCCGACTCTCTCTACTGTTCTGGGCAATTCCGACCAGTGACCGCTAACCTCTCCCCTTTTTGCATGATGGAGTGCGCCTTCAATGTTTGAGCCGACAAATCCCGGAATCATAATCGCTCTTCCCATACAAACTAGCTTTGTGAAAGGTGCACCCAGTGCAAGCGCTTTGAAAATGTGGTCTTCAAGGGCAAAACCGCCGGCAAAAGACATATCTACAACATCATCTCCTTTGGCAGCTAGTATATTAGCGTATTCATATGCTTTGGAATGGAGATTAATTGATGGCACTCCCCAGCTCTGCATCATATTCCAGGGGCTCATACCGGTTCCGCCGCCGGAACCGTCTATTGTAAGCAGATCAAGTTTTGCGTCTGTGGCGAATTTGATCGCCATTGCCAGTTCTTCCATACCATAAGAGCCGGTCTTTAATGTAATTCTTTTAAAACCAAGGCTACGGAGGTATTCAACAGAGTTCATAAACTCACTGCGCACCTGCTCCACTGTGTCTATATTCGTGTTGCCCAGACGACTGTGGCGTGCAAAGGATTTGATAGTTCCATTTTCAAATGCCTGCTGAACTTCGGGCAATGTGGGATCCGGATCGACAATATACCCACGTTCCTTAAGGAAAATAGCATAATCTATGGTTCTCACCTGAATTTCACCGCCGATATTCTTGGCACCCTGCCCCCATTTCAATTCGATAATACACTTGTCGCCGTATTTATCCGCAACAAATTCCGCCACTCCGTTGCGGGTATCTTCCACG
>JAERRQ010000309.1 GCA_016735355.1 Desulfobacterales bacterium
AATTTCAGAAGCCTTGACAACAACCATGCTGGGCCTGGGGGTTGCTATTCCGATTATGCTGTTTCATACTTTTTTAGGTCGCAATGCAGAGAGCATCATCGGGCAAATGGAAGAAAAGGCGGTTTCGCTTACAAATATTGTTTGTAAGGGGCGGGGACAAAATAACTTCCACAATTAGGATGGAACCCTAAGGGGAGGATCAATTGATACTGATTATCAAGGAACAATTGCTGGATACTCTGAATTATTTTCATGACGGCGGGATTGTAATGCTTCCACTGTTATTATCATCCATACTGATGTGGGCCATGATAATCAACAGGATGCTCTATCTCGGAGTCCTTGAGAAATACGATATCATACGTGATGAAGCCAAAGAGTATCTTCTGAATGACAAGTTTCCGGATATCGGTAAATACAAAGGATTGAGAGCGCAGTTTGTATCAATGTTTTTAAAAAAACGGTGCGGAAAATCCGAAATAGATCAATATATTCTCGATGAAACTGTAATGTCTGTAAATACCATGCTTGATCAATACCTTGCCTATATCGGTGTTCTGGCTGCCGTATCACCTTTTTTTGGTCTTTTGGGCACAGTAACAGGAATGATGGCAACTTTTGATATAATTTCCGTGTTCGGCACAGGCAACGCCAAGGCCATGGCAGGCGGTATTTCCGAAGCCTTGATTTCAACCCAGACCGGCCTGCTCGTGGCTATCCCGGGATTATATATGCATAATCTTCTTTTACGCAAAGCCGACAGACTAAAGCAGAGGGCAGCTTCCACAGGTTATTATTTAAGGAGATTTGTTTGATGTTAAACATAAGTGCAGCAAGAAAGGGAAGAATTAAATCCGCGGAGCTTAACATGGCTCCATTGATAGATATGGTATTTATTCTGCTGATATTTTTTCTGGTTACCACCAGCTTTGTAAAGGAAACCGGTGTCGATATTAACAGACCCACAGCCGGCTCTGCCGTCAGCAAGGAAAAAGCAAGTATACTGGTCGCTGTAACTGCTGACGGACGGGTTTATATTGATAAACACGAAATTGATGTCCGGGCGGTGCGGGCCAACGTGGAAAGGGCGCTTGCCGAAAATCCTGAAAGCCAGGTGCTGGTTATCGCAGATAAGGAGAGCCTGACAGGCGTGGTTATAATGGTTATGGACGGGTGTCGGCTTGCCGGAGCGGAGAATGTCAGTTTGGCAGCCGCGCTGCCTGGAGAATAATGGAGTATATTTTATCAAAAAAGAAATCGCTTTTTTTATGGTTTGCCGGGATTACGGGATCACTGGTTTTTAATATTTTTCTGTTTAGTATAATGCCTTCCCTGGTCTGTGAATCTCCGTTGAAAAAGGATCAGCATGATATATATCGATGCGTAAATATGGTCAGGGTAAAAACACCAAGAAAACCGCCTCCTGAAAAACAGAAAAAAATAATTGAACCAAAAACAAAGGTTCTGACTGTCAAAGAGCCTTTATTTCGCAAAAAAATAAAAATTGAAAAGATCCCTTTTGAAATCAATACCAAACTTCCAGCCGGTACTGTAAGATTAACCTCTCCGCCTGCTGCGCATTTCGATTTTTCTGCTATAGGTCTGAAAGATTTTTATGAAGTTGGAGAAATAGACGGAACCCTGGTGCCTATAGTCCAGGTTCAGCCGGTCTATCCCATGCGTGCCAAAAGTATGGGGATTGAAGGATGGGTTAAAGTGAAATTTATGGTCAACCAAAAAGGTCTTGTTGAAAATATAAGAATAGTAAAAGCTGTGCCTGAAGGTGCTTTTGAAAAATGCGTTAAACGTTGCTTGTCCGCATGGCGGTTTTCTCCGGGAACGGTTGAAGGAGAAACTGTGAATACACAAGTTATTACTACTATCAGATTTAATCTGGAAAAATAACAAATGAAACATTTTTTAAAATTTATATATTGTATACTCTTTTACACTCTACTCTTTTCCATAATACAGGGTAAAACTGTATATGCCGGTAAAAAATCCACTAAAAATGCTGGTAAAATTCCATATTCCGTAAGGACGATTCTTTTCAAAACACAGAAACTGCTTGAAAAGAATAAAACTTTGGAAGCACTTAAACTGCTTGAAAAATTTCAGGCAAAACAACCGGCTGGTTTAAAAGCGGGCGGCAAAGATTCAAAAGGTTATCAGCATTATTACATTAATTTTAACATCGGTAATTGTTGCCTGACGCTTGATAAAACGAAAAAAGCATCAGCAGCATATAAAGCTGCTGTAACAAATAACCCGGAATTTACACCTGCCTGGCTAAATTTTGCAAAATGTTTATATGACCTGGAAGATTATAATGAGGCCGGAAAGTGCTTTTTTAAAGGTTATGAAACAGCAGAAGATAAAACTCCTGAAATACTTTATTACAGTGCTGTTTCATTTATGGCAGCCGGAAATAATAAAAAATCCCTGGAAATATTTGAAAACCTTTTTGCAACATATAACGATAAAATCAAGCTTGAATGGAAGCAGGCCCTGGCCCAGCTTTACCTGTCAACTGGCCAGGCCCTCAAAGCCCTGCCGTATCGTGAAGAGATTGCCGCAGAAGTTTCTGGCAAAAGCAGAAAAGAGTGGCAAAAAATTCTTCTGTATCAATATATATCATTAAATATGAAATCAAAATCCCTGAAATATGCAACCTTCCTGATAAACGAAGACCCCGTAGAG
>JAERRQ010000208.1 GCA_016735355.1 Desulfobacterales bacterium
TATCCGTTTCTGGATCACAGGGTAATTGAGTTTGCCGGTACAATACCTCCAAAATACAGGATGAGCGGCCTCAAGGAAAAATTTATTTTAAAACAAGCTGCTAAAAATTTAATACCCCATGAACTTGTTGACAGGCCAAAACAGCCCTACCGAGCTCCCATCAGTGAAAGTTTTTTTGGAAAAACAGCGCCTGATTATGTAACGGATTTACTCTCTGAAAAGAGTATAAAAGAAAAAGGTTATTTTGATCATAAAACTGTATCCCGTCTGGTTGCCAAATGCAGCCGGAACCAGGGAAACCTTTTAAGTGAAAGGGAAAATATGGCAATCACAGGAATTCTTTCAACCCATCTCATAGATGAAATGTATGTTCATAAACTGGGATTACAGGAATAAAGGGCTTGGTTCTAATTTCGGCTTTAACGATGTTATGACCAACTATGGTAATAAATATGTCAAATAAAATTTGTACCAAATGTATATTGCCGGATACTTTTCCGGGTATTAAATTTGACGATCAGGGAGTTTGCAACTATTGCAAACGTGAAGAAAAAGCTCTTGCAAAAGCGGCTGCAAAAAAAACAGAATATAAAAAACGGCTTGATGATTTAATTCAGACTCATCAAGGCAAAGCTCCTGTATATGATGTAATTGTGGCATACAGCGGCGGCAAGGATTCCAGCTATACCCTGAAGCTGCTTAAAGAGCGATATGATTTAAGGATTCTGGCATTCACATTTGACAATCATTTTGTGTCACCGTTTGCCTTTGAAAATATAAACCGGGTTACAGATAAACTCCAGACCGATCTCATACAGTTCAGGCTCCCATGGCCGGCCGGGAAACAACTTTTTTCACTAACAGCCCAAAAAGATATTTTTCCGGAAGCAACCATGCTGCGAGCCAGCAGCATCTGCACAACCTGTATCGGAATGGTGAAACCGCTGGTTTTAAAAACAGCACTTGAAATGTCGATTCCCATGGTTGCATTTGGATGGTCTCCAGGCCAGGCACCCATTCAATCGGCTATTATGAAAACGAACCCGGCTATGAACCGCCGAACCCAGGATGCATTTCTAAAATCTTTTCCCGAAGAGACAAAAAAAATTATCAGCCGTTATCTTCTCCCTCTTTCCTATTTTGAAATTTATAAAGAAAGATTCCCGTATAATATTCATCCCCTTGCTTTTTTTGATTATAATGAAGAAAAAATCAAGATTGAATTGAACACCATCGGCTGGGAAGTCCCTTCGGATACAGATACGAATTCATCCAATTGCCTGCTGAATGCCTATGCCAATCATTGCCATATTATAAGAAACGGTTTCCATCCTTATGTTTGGGAGATCGCCAACATGGTCAGGCAGGGTGTAGTGGACAGGGAAGAAGGCATAGAAAAAATATATACTGACCAGAACGCTGAAATGGTTGCATACGCGCAGGAGAAATTAGGTTTATGAGCGATACAAAACAAAAAGTTAAAGAGTTTATAATAGAAAATTTCCTATTTGGTAATGATGAAGGACTTAAAGATGACACCTCTTTTTTAGACGAAGGGATTATAGATTCAACCGGAATCCTGGAACTGGTAAATTACCTGGAAGAAGAGTTTGGAATAAGCGTTGATGATGAAGAGTTGATTCCTGAAAATCTTGATTCTATTAATAATGTAGGTGCGTACCTTGTAAAAAAATTATAGGACACAGATCAGGACAGATGAACACAGATTTGCCTCGTTATTACGCTTCTGTGTGAGTAGTATTAGTTTCTCAGCGTGTTCTGCGTTCTCTGCGGTGAAAATATCGGTTTTAATCCCGGCCATGTATTGACATTTGATGGGGTGCAATACAAAAAAGTTATACAGGCTGATCCAAACAGAAGGGCGGACACACAGGTCAGCCCCTACGGTATATTGCGCATCAAAAGTAGGGGCAAACCTGTGTGTTTGCCCAATTGACGGTTCGAGGGGCAAACCTGTGTGTTTTTCCGATTGACGGTTCGGCTGTTGTTGTGTGGTAGTGACCGCGTTTTGTTCTATGTAACT
>JAERRQ010000356.1 GCA_016735355.1 Desulfobacterales bacterium
TAGCTGGTACTGCCCCGGCATGGATGGTATGGAATTTTTGATATTTTTACCGGAAATCGCAAAAAGAGGCATAATCAGATCATTAACCGAAAGGAGTGTTTCACGTATCATCCTGCGAAATCCGTTATTCTGCCTTAAGCGGCGGGATCTGTATTCGGGAAAAAGCATATTTGTCCTTTACAAGGGCAGAAATGGATTCTGCCCCTACAATCGTCTATATCTCGGCATCGGTCAGATAACATGCCGGATCAGGCGCCCATAGATCTCCTGTAACAGCCTCTGCCCGAACTCTGAAATTACCGGCACAGATATCAAGCCATTTGCAGGTTGCACATCTTCCGGTCACATACTTTTTTTTATCTTTCAGTCTCTTCATCAGGGGCTCTGAAAGATCTGTCCATATTTCGGAAAAAGGCCTGTTTTTGACATTACCGAAGCTGTAATGACGCCAGAACTGATCCGGATAAACCTCACCGTCCCAGCTTATGCATCCTATGCCCCGGCCGGAGCTGTTGCCCTCATTCATCTTGAGGAGTTCAAGCACTCCCTTTGCTCTATCCGGATCCTCTTTAAGTAATTTCATATACAAATAAGGACCGTCAGCATGATTATCAACGGTTAAAACTTCTTTGGGTTTTCCTTTATCATGCAGTTCTTTGGTGCGTTTTATGATCAGATCGACAATCTCCCTGGTCTCTGCATGAGTTGAATCCTCTTTAATAAGTTCAGACCCCCGCCCGGCATAAACAAGATGATAAAAACAAACCCTGGGTATATCCATCTCTTCCAAAAGATCGAAAATTTGAGGAACTTCACCCGCATTAAATCTGTTAATAGTAAAACGAAGGCCCACCTTTATACCGGCCGCCTTGCAATTTTCAATCCCTTTAATAGCTGAATTAAAAGCTCCTTTTACGCCCCTGAAGCGATCGTTTATTTCTTCCATCCCGTCTATGCTTATGCCGACATATGATAAACCTATTTCCTTTAATGTCTCAGCAATTTTTTTTGTTATCAATGTACCGTTAGTCGAAATTACAGCGCGCATTCCTTTTTTTACGGCATATTCTGCAAGCTCCGGCAAATCCTTGCGTACCAAAGGTTCTCCGCCTGAAAACAGAATAACAGGAACACCGAATTCGGCAAGGTCATCAATTATTGCAAATCCTTCCTGGGTGGAAAGTTCGTTTTCAAAATCCTTGTTTTGGGCATGGGCATAACAGTGCACACACTTTAAATTACACTTTCTGGTGATGTTCCAAACCACTACCGGCTTTTTATCATGTGAAAACTGTAACAGATGAGAAGGGAGTTTGGAAGAATGACGTCCATAGCGAAGCGCATCAGAAGGCTCCACTGTTCCACAGTAAAGTTTTGAAATTCCAATCATAATTGTGTTCTCGCAAAGGCTGGAAACCTTTTAATCAATAGCCGGCAAACTGCGCCCGCTTAATTTTTTTTTAATTCTTTTTTAATTAGATTGCTGATGTAGTCATCCGGAACGATTAAGGCATTTTTTGTAATAAAAAACCTGTTTCTTCCGGTTCTTTCCCTGATCAATTTTAAGCCATGCTCAAAATTTTGAGTCAAATCCTTGCAAAAATCTTCCAGTTTGATTGAGTAGACTATAAACTGTTCCATTATATAATCAACGGCATCATCTTCAAAAATAATATTGATATCGTGCATGTTAAAAAAGAACAGCTCTATTTTTTTGACTTCATCATAATAGGCTTTTATTTTTTTTAAAACAGTGCCGATATCCATTATGTTCCTGGAATAATATTCAGCGGCAATATCAATCTGGGGGGCCGTAAGGGCGATATTATACTTGTTGGAGAATGTTGTTTTTCTTGATATCAGATATTTTTTTATAAACTCTTTTTCATTAATCACCAGTTGTTTATAAACACTCTCCTGATCGCTCCCTGGAGAAGATAAAATCTTTTCCATATAAGCCTCAGGAGAATCAATAACTAAAGTTGTAGCCGGAAATATTTTAATATCGGTTGATGGGAGTCTTTTTTCAAACAAGAGCAATGCCTTTTCCATTGCGCTTACCAGGCCTCTTGCCCCGGTGTTTTCTTCAAAAGCTCGACATGCTAAAGCTCCAAGAAGGTCATCATGAAATTTTATATCTATCCCATAAGCTGAAAAATCGAGTCTTTTACCAAGTAAAATCGGATTACTTGGGTTTTTAAGGATTTCATAAAGGTCATTTTCAGATAATCTTTCAAAAACAGCTATCACCGGAAGCCTGCCGATAAATTCCGATTCAAATCCGAATTCTATCAGATCTTCGGACTTAACATGCTTCAATTTCTTGGTATCTTCTTCAGCGTTTTTAAGCTGCGCTCCAAAACCGATATTCTGTTTGGTCAGGCGCCTTGTTATAATTTCCGGGATTTCAGAAAAAGCGCCGCTCATGATAAAGAGTATGTTTTTTGTGTTAACTGTTCTTTTTTCCCGTTTACCGGTTTTACGATACCTTTCGATTTCCTGGATCATGGAAATCGGATCATGTTGAGCCTTCATCTCCACATCCGTATCTTCCATCGGCTTGAGAAGGGCGCGCTGAACGCCTGTACGGGAAATATCAGCCCCTACAAGGTTACGGCTCGAGGCTATTTTATCAATCTCATCGATATAGACTATACCATACTGTGCTATACCGATATCATCATCAGCGTCCCTGACAAGATCCCTGACAAGATCTTCTACATCACCTCCGACATATCCTGTTTCACTAAATTTGGTTGCATCTCCCTTTGCAAAAGGAACGCCTATTTTTTTTGCAATAAGCTTGATCATGTAAGTCTTGCCGACACCTGTGGGCCCTATCATAAGAACATTGTTCTTTATGCTCCCGACCATGTCGTCCATCTCAACAGTCGCTTCACCCAAACGCTTTATCCTGTTAAAATGAGTGCATATTTTTGTGGATAGAACCGCTTTGGCATCATCCTGTTTTACTATATACTGATCAAGATAAAAAATAAGCTCTTCAGGTGTTAAGTCAAAATCTATAATATTTTCAGGTTTTTTTTTAGACTTTTCCGCCGGCACTTCTCTGGGCAGAACTACAGGTGATACTACCTTTACTGTCCCGCCAAATTTTTTTGCCAGAAAATCACCTATTTCCTTCTCAATCTGTTTGGGATCGGGAATCCCTTCATTCAGGATTTTATTTTTTTCTTTTTTTTTATTTTTTTCTTCCATACTTTACACTATAATCATATCCTTAAGTTTTTTCAAGCTTGATTAGGAACGTGGATGAAATAACTTCCACAAGTAGGAGCACAGATTTAGGTTAGGTTTGGAGTGCTGAGTAATTGTGGGCATATCCCAAAACAAAGCAATATAATAAAATATCTATTATGCATACACAAAACAAGATAGAACTTCTTGCTCCGGCAGGAAATTTTGAAAAACTGGAAATTGCAATTGCATATGGAGCAAGTGCGGTCTATCTTGCCGGAAAGGATTTCAGCCTTAGAAATTTTTCCGGTAACTTTTCCCATGATGAGCTGGATCGAGCTGTTAAGCTTGCGCATGCTAATGGAGTAAAAGTCTATATTGCATGCAACATTTATTCCAGAAATTCCGAACAAAAAGCAATTGCCGGACATCTTAAAAAACTTGGCGCAATCGGACCGGATGCTCTTATTATTGCCGATCCCGGCATCTTTATGGAAGCTCGTAATTTGGTTCCCGAAATACCGGTGCACCTAAGTACCCAGGCAAACACGACAAACTATAAATCGGTTCTCTTTTGGGAGCAGCTTGGAATTAAAAGAATAAATGCGGCAAGGGAACTTTCCCTGAAAGAGATCAATGAAATAGCTTTGCAAAGCGCATCGGAAATTGAAGCCTTTGTTCACGGCGCCATGTGTATATCATACTCGGGGCGATGCCTGCTGAGCAGTTTTATGACTCTCAGAAACAGCAACAGCGGGCTCTGTTCCCATCCATGCAGATGGAAATACTCTGTCGTGGAAGAGCTGCGGCCAGGTAAATATATGCCTGTTGCCGAAGATAATCGAGGCACTTATATTTTTAATTCAAGCGATCTTTGCATGATCGAACATATACCTGAAATGATTAAGGCCGGGATTACATCGTTAAAAATTGAAGGCCGGATGAAAGGGATCAATTATCTTGCTTCAACTGTAAAAGTTTATCGAGAGGCAATAGATCGTTATTACGATAATCCTGATGATTATGAAGTGGATGATGAGTGGATTAAAGAGCTCAGCCATATTAATAACAGGGGATATTGCACCGGGTTTTATTTTAACAACCCTGACCAGATCATCCCTAATTACGAGCGCCCTCAAAAACCGGAACATAGTTTTATCGCCAAGGTAATAAACGGCGGCTTCGGGAATTATGTGTCTGTTGAAGTACGAAATAAAATATTCAAAGGTGATGAAATAAGCATACTTTGTAAAAAAGGGCCGTCAATCAGCGATAAAATCAAGGAGATTATTGACAAGGACGAAAAATCTCAACCTTTTGCTCAGCCCGGCAGCATGGTAAAGATTTTGCTTAATAGGCAATATTCTAAAAACAATCTTATTAGAAGAAAAGAACCTGCATGAATAAATATATATCAAAAATTGCATCTGAACTTAAATTAAAGGAAAAACAGATCGAAGCCGTTACCGGGTTGCTTGAACAGGACGCAACCATACCTTTTATTGCGCGCTATAGAAAGGAAGCTACCGATTCCCTTGATGAAGTAGCAATAACTGCAATCCGTGACAGACTTGGCAAACTGAAAGAATTGGACGCGCGCAGAGAGTCTGTTCTTAAATCCCTGGAGCAGCATGGACATTTAACTGATGAACTTGAAAAAGAAGTTATGGCGGCCGAAGAGATAAGCACCCTTGAAGATATCTATTTGCCCTATAAACCCAAACGCCGCACAAAGGCTGCCATTGCCAGGGAGAGGGGCCTGGAACCGCTTTCCGAAATTATATTTGCTCAAACCGGGATAGATCCGTTCCAGGAGGCTCAAAAATTCGTTGATTCTGAAAAAGGTGTCGATGACGTGGAGGCTGCGCTGACCGGAGCGAGAAATATCATGGCCGAGATTGTCAGTGAAAATCAGGATGCCCGCGCTCTTCTCCGCAGTCTGTTTGCCTCAAAAGGAATTGTTCAATCTTCGGTAGCATCCGGCAAGGAATCAGAAGGAAAAAAATACAGGGATTACTTTGACTGGGAAGAATCTGTATCTGCGGTTCCGTCACACAGACTGCTTGCCATGCGAAGAGGCGAAAAAGAGGATATCCTTAACCTTACAATTGCTCCAAAGCCGGAAGATGCATTAAACATACTTGAAGAGCTTTTTATAAAAGGGAGCGGTGACGATTCCAAACAGGTCAAGCTGGCAATTAATGATTGTTATAAAAGGCTGTTATCCAGATCAATGGAAACTGAAATCAGGCTGGCATCAAAAGAAAAAGCAGATACCGAGGCTATAAAAATTTTTGCAGATAACCTGAAGGAATTGCTGCTCGCCCCACCCTTGGCCGCCAAGCGAGTCATGGGTATAGACCCCGGATTCAGAACCGGATGCAAGACAGTCTGCCTTGACAATCAGGGCAAGCTGTTATGCCATGATACCATATTTCCGAATATGAACCAAAAAAAAGATTCTGAAGCAGCGGATCAAGTCAA
>JAERRQ010000040.1 GCA_016735355.1 Desulfobacterales bacterium
ATTGGTGATGCGCTGGAGAGTCTTGCTCTTGAAGCGGAACGAGTTGCTCAATTCGAGGTTGCAATAGACGACTATGAGAAACTTCCGAAAATGATCAATGATTTCGTTGAAATGATAGAAGGTATCGGACCGAACCCCTTCAAAGGGTTCTAAGCGTTTAAGTTTTTAATTGAGGGTGGCAAACAAACACCACCTTCAATTTAAATAGTGTCCGAACGAAAACTATAAAATTTTTTCTGACGCAGAAATTGGGAAAATTAGCAGTTTTCGTTCAGGTACTAAATATACGGAGGTATTAATATGACTGACAGATGCCTGATTCAGCCTGATGTTGATTTTATAAAGCAAGTTGTCGGGCTTGGGGGCGATACTCTTAAAAAATGTTTTCAATGCGCTACATGTTCCGTCGTGTGCCCTATTTCTCCTGACAACAAACCATTTCCTAGAAAAGAGATGATTGCGGCATCCTGGGGTTTAAAAGACAGGCTGGTCGGTAACGGTGATATATGGCTCTGCCATAATTGCGGCGACTGTTCCACCATGTGCCCACGGGGCGCAAATCCGGGTGATGTTCTGGGAGCGATACGTTCCTATGCCATTAACGAATATGCACCATCAAAAACTTTGGGCGAAGCAGTAAATGATCCTAAAAAATTGCCGCTGCTGCTTGGCATCCCGGCACTGTTGTTTGCTCTGCTTGCCTGTATAACCATGTTTGCCGGTGGTACCATGGAAACTATTTTTCATGCCATCGGTCTGGAGTGGTACCATGGAGGACATGGCGATATTATTTCGCATGCCAATTTCATATCAACCTGGTTTGTTGATCTTGTTTTTGTTCCTTTGACCGCCTGGGTAATTATTAACTTTGCCATCGGTCTTAAAAGATTTATCAAAGATATACATAAAAATGCTTTGCTTGAAGAAAAGACCGACAAAAAAGATATTGATCCCGTAGGCTTTATCCAGGCATTACTGAAGATAATACCCACAATAATCAAGCATGATAAGTTTACTGAATGTAGTGAAAATCAGGATCGTGCTACAGCTCATATTATGGTTCTTTACTCTTTTATCGGTTTGTTTATTGTAACCAATATTTTCTTTGTGGTATTATATGTTTTCCACATCCCAGGCCCCTATCAGCAGATTAATCCGGTAAAATGGCTGGCTAATATCAGCGGTCTGGCCCTTGTTATTGGAAGTGTTATGATGATAAAAAATCGTCTGGCAAAAAAAGATCAGGTTTCGGTCTATAAGGACTGGTACCTGTTAGGTCTTGTTTTTGGGCTTGGTCTTTCCGGAATGCTTACGGAGATGACCAGACTGGCAGGATTGGCGGGACTGACATATTTTATATATCTTGTACATCTTGTTTTTGTTTTCAACCTGTTTGCTTTTTTGCCCTACTCCAAGCTGGCACATCTGGTTTACAGAACTGTTGCCATGGCTTATTCAGAGTACGGGAACAGAAAATAAAACAGATTTAGATCGGTGTAGAGATAAGGCATGCCTTGTCTCTTATAAAATAACATACATAAAAAAAAGGGGAAGGTTTAAAAAAACCTTCCCCTTTTTTTGTATTTTTGTAGGGGTTCAAGATTTTGAACCCTATATTTTATTTTATTTTATTTTTTGAACCCCTCGTTGTTAATTATTCCACCCCGCGTTGTTAATTATCCCCCAGTTGCAGCAGCATGGGTTTTAATCTCAACCTTTTCTGTAAGGCTTCCATAGTATTCACGAAGAATAGCGAGAACTTCTTCCCGGCCAAAGTGATCCGGAATCTCAGTACCTTCCGATAACCCCTTGCGCAGCATTGTGCCGGAAAGCATAACCCTGTCTTCCTTGGCGTGCGGGCAGGTTCTAAGGGAGGCCATTCCGTCGCATTTGTGGCAATAGAATGTCCAGTCTATCTTTAAGGGAGTGCACAGAAGCGCCTTGCCAGGATCGGACGGGGTTGGAATTTTATCAAAAATTGTCTGAGCTTCAAACATACCGTAAAAATCACCTACGCCGGCATGGTCACGTCCGATTATCATCTTTGAGCAGCCATAATTCTGGCGGAAAGTAGCATGCAGTAGGCCTTCCCGGGGACCGGCATAACGCATATCAAGCGGGTAACCACCCTGTAATACATTAGCTTCTACAAAATAATTTTTTACAAGCGCGTCAATACATTTAACACGTACTTCAGCAGGAATATCGCCAGGTTTCAGGTTTCCAACCAGGGAATGAATGTAAACGCCGTCGCATACTTCCACTGCAATTTTGCACAGGTATTCGTGGGATCTGTGCATCGGATTTCTGAGCTGCAGGGCGGCCACTTCACTCCAGCCACGATCCTCAAACATTTTTCTGGATTCTGCCGGGCTCACGTAGATTCCTGGATATTTTTCCGGATATTCGCCTTCACTAAGCACTTTAACCGGGCCTGCCAGGTTGACATCCTTCTGACCCATTACCATCTGAACTCCGGGGTGATCATCCTGCGCAATTTCCCAAAACTCTTTTGGAGTAGGAGTACCCTCACCCATATAAACCTTTTCGCATTCATATTTCTTGTCGGCTTCGCTTACTTCGTACTTCTCGGTGACTTTCATGGTTGCCATGACTTCACCGGCACCAGTTACAAGTGCTACCTCGTCGCCGTTATTAATCGCGTCGGCATCCGCCTTGTCCGCCGAAAGAGTAACCGGGATTGGCCAGAATGTGCCGTCGGAAATAAGGAAATCATCGCATACACTCTTCCAGTCGGCCTTTGTCATAAAGCTTGTCAGAGGACTGAATCCGCCGATACCCATCATGATCAGATCGCCCTCTTCACGTGGTGAAATAGTTATTTTTTTAAGACCTTCAGCTTTTTTCTTTTCAGCTTCAAGCTCTGCGCCCTCAAGAAGGCAGCAGGTCAAGCCTTTTCCGCCATGCGGAGCTACTAGGTTTGCCATAAGTACACAATCTCCTTTTAATTAAAATCGATTAAAAAAAAAATCTTATCCAAAAAAACCTGTTGCAGGTTAAAAATTTAAAAAAACTAATAGATTTTTATTAAGTTATTATGCTTTTGTCAAGACTAATCAAGCAAGCTGGATATTTGATATCAGAGAGCTATATACTGGGCAATGCACTCCATCCCCTACAATATATAGTATCATGATTACCAAAATAGCTTATGCTAAATATCAGGATCTTGAGATTCGCTTGACACATAATCACAGGTCTGCCATATAAATGTACTATTCAATATCATTAACTTAAGAATTTGTTTTATATCATTCCAGTAAAGCTTCTCTTCGACTGATCTGTTAACGTAAAGCCCGAAATCGACACTATTAATGGGTTCCCGCTTGAGCTGCAATGACAGCTTGACAAATAACACATTGAAAAAATTATTTAGGTGACGGTCTATAACTTCATCAGTGTCCCGAAAGGAAACCTTAATATGCTTTATGAAAAAGAATCCCTTATTTATCACAGCACTCCATGTCCCGGAAAGATTGAAGTTGTACCTTTGAAACCGTGTGTCACTCAATCTGACCTGAGTCTTGCATATACACCCGGTGTTGCCGTGCCATGCAAAAAAATAGAACTAAACCCCGAACTCGCATTTGATTATACTTCAAAGGGTAATCTTGTCGGAGTAATAACAAACGGCACGGCAGTACTTGGCCTCGGCGATATCGGGCCTCTGGCCGGGAAGCCGGTCATGGAAGGAAAAGGGGTTTTGTTTAAACGGTTTGCCAATATAAATGTTTTTGATATTGAGATTAACTCAAAAGATCCTGAAGAATTCATCAACACAGTAAAGCTTTTAGAGCCGACTTTCGGAGGAATAAACCTTGAAGATATAAAGGCGCCTGAATGCTTTTATATAGAAGAAGAGTTAAAAAAACAGATGTCGATACCAGTTTTTCATGATGATCAGCATGGCACAGCAATTATTTCAAGCGCAGCTTTGTTAAATGCGAGTGAATTGATCGGGCGTAAAATAGCGGATTTCCGTGTTGTCATCAACGGCGCCGGAGCAGCAGCTATTGCATGTGCCAAAATGTATAATCAAATCGGCGTTAAAAAAGAAAATATAACATTAATTGACACACTTGGGGTGATTTACACAGGGCGTGAGGATGGTATGAACCCCTACAAGGAACATTTTGCCGTTGATACAAAAAACCGCACCCTTGAAGATGCCGTAAAAGAGGCGAATGTACTGGTGGGTCTTTCTGCCGGCGGCGCATTTACACCCGAACTTCTGGCTCTTATGAGTGAAAAACCGATTATTTTTGCTCTTGCCAATCCTGTGCCTGAAATAGAATATCATGAAGCCAGGGCCGCTCGTCCTGATGCCATAGTTGCAACCGGGAGATCTGATTATCCTAACCAGGTCAATAATGTTTTAGGCTTCCCTTTTATTTTTCGTGGCGCACTTGATGTACGTGCCTCAACAATAAACGAAGAAATGAAGATTGCAGCAGTATGGGCACTGGCCGAACTTGCAAGAGAGGATGTCTCTGATTCTGTCATTAAAGCATACGGAGGAAAAAATATTTATTTCGGCCCGGAATATATTATACCGACTCCTTTAGATTCTCGTGTGCTTCTAAAAGTTACCCCGGCTGTGGCAAATGCCGCAATCGAAAGCGGAGTAGCAAAAATTTGCATATCCAACCAGGAAAAATATATTCAGGAGCTAGATTCCACACTCGGCCATGAACGTGAAATAATGCGAAAGATAATAATCAGGGCTCAACACAACCCGAAACGGATTGTCCTTCCCGAAGGGAACCATCCTATTATTATTCGCGCCGCTCACCAGATGGTTAACGAAGGAATCGCCAAACCGATTCTTCTGGGCGATGAAGATGAAATCAGGACCTTAGCTGAACAATTGCAGATACCACTGGCCGGCATGAAAATTGTAAATTTCAGAAAAAGCAAACTACTTGACAAGTTCTCATCAATGCTTTTTGAAATGCGTGCACGAAAAGGATTATCTTTAACTGAAGCTCGCTGGCAGCTTAGGGATCCTTATGTTTTTGGAGCTATGATGGTGCAGTTTGGAATGGTAGACGGTCAGGTACACGGAATAAACCGTACCTATTTTAATTCCATTGTGCCTGTTCTTCAAGTAATACCACGACGCGGAGGTGTTGCCAAAATATCAGGGATGCATCTTTTATTTTTCAAAGATCGGACTTTTTTATTTGCAGATACAACCGTAAACATTAAAACCAGCACGGAAGATTTGGCCGAAATTGCAATTCTCTCTGCGGAAATGGGCAGGTTTATTGATATTGAACCGCGTATAGCTATGGTATCCTTTTCTAATTTTGGTAATACACGTCATCCTGATTCAAAAAAAGTAGAACAGGCTGTTAAAATTGTTCAGCAAAAGAAGCCTGAGTTGATTATTGATGGGGAAATGCAGGCAGATACAGCAATATCCGAAGATATTTTGAACGAAAGATTCCCATTTAATTGCCTGAAAGGAACAGCCAATACACTAATTTTCCCTGATCTTGCATCCGGAAATGCCGCTTACAAGCTGCTTGAGCAATTGGGAGGCGCAAAAGTGGTAGGCCCTCTTTTGATGGGTCTAAGCAAACCCTTCAACGTCATCCAGCGGAATTCGGATGTTGACAACGTAGTCAATGTGACGGCAATTACCGTGGTTCAAGCTCAAAATGATAAATAGCTGTTAGATTTTAGGTGTTATAGTTCGTCGCAAATGAGCGGTTAGCTATTAGCCGTTAGCATTGAAAAGGGGTGGAAATGAGAGATTATAGAGAACTCAATCAACAGTTTTATCCAAAAGCTAATGGCTAAAAACTTGAATCACCACCCACCGGTAATACCATTAGCTGTATTTTGTAAAATTTCTTCAATACCTCCGGGTTGGCGCAATAAGTTGATAAAAACTTCTGCCGGCTTTGCAAGGCATGAATCACCACCAGACAAATAATCTGCCGCACCAACAGCATAGAGAATAAAAAATCCATAAAGAATACCAAGAATTATCACATGCCCGGATTTCATCTCTTTGCTGAAATAGTAGACTGCCACTGTAATTACGCTTACGATTAATAACATTATTCTAATGTCTATTATGGTTGGGCCTGCTTCAATAAAATCAATTTTTTGACCTGTAATTACAAGAAAGAGACCGAGAGGAAGCCCCATGCTTATAGTAACGTCAAATATATTGGAACCAAACACATTTGATAAGGCATCGTCGTGATTTCCTTTTTTTGCATCCCTGATTGAAATTATAGTATCCGGCACACTACTTACCGCTGCAACGAGAATTAATGCTATGAATAAAGGATTAATTTTCATTGCATCAGCTATCCCCTTACAACTTTCCACCAAACCCGCACAAGCCGCTGCAATAACGACCATTGAAAGCAAAAACAATATCCAGCTTCGGCCTGTGCAGCCTTTCGGTGATTTAAACTGAAACTTTGTGAACCATGAATCTGCTGCTTCATGTATATTTTTTTTTACATTTTTATTGTTTTTCATGGAAAGCAGGGTATATGCAAGGTAAATAAAATAAAATGCCGTAAAAGACCAACCATGCCAATGGGTTATGTAATCACTGGACAATAAAACCAAAAGCAGGACTTCTGCCGCAATAAGGAAGAGACCATCCCTGAGAATCACTTTTTTGCTTATTCTCACACCAGTTAAAGCGGTTGCCAGAACAACCTGAATTACCAGCATGGGAATCACAATGCTATTGAAAATAGCTGACCCTGCATTAGCGCCTATACTTGCAGCTAAATCCCGGCCAAGATTTTCATGTAACGCAAAAACAAGAAAAAATACGGTTGTTAATAACTCAGGCATGGACGAACCAATGGCATTTAAAGTTGCCCCTTTTACGCCTTCACTTAAACTACGGCCGAGATAGTTTGTTGCAGCTTCGAAAACATCGCAGGATCGAGCCATTACAACTGAGCAAAATATCATTAAAATTAAGCCTCCATACCATGTATGAAGAAAGAAATTTGAAATTCCCATTCAACACCTTTTTTTATCTTTATGGCCTTACATTCTTATCTTTACCGCTTTTGCATGGGCATCAAGTCCTTCTATTTCAGCAAGACGAATAATATCCCCTGCTTCCCCCATAAAGGCCTCCTGCGAATAATGAATAAGGCTGGTCTTTTTTATAAAATGATCAACGGACAGGGCCGAAGCATATCTGGCAGTACCGGCAGTGGGAAGAACATGGTTCGGGCCGGCTATGTAGTCTCCCACGGGTTCGGGTGTATAATTGCCGACAAAAAGAGCTCCGGCATTACGTATTCTTCCAATATGTTCAAACGGATCTTTTATATGCAACTCAAGATGCTCCGGCGCTATCCGGTTTGCAAGTTCAATGGCGGTGTCAAGATCAGGCACAACGATGACTGTGCCGAATTTTGCAATGGATGCTTTTGCAATTTCAAATCGTTGCAGATTAGTAATCTGATCCTTTACAGCCCTTACAACTGCTTTGGCTTTTTTTCTGGAATCCGTTACCAGGATGGAAGATGCCAAAGGATCGTGTTCCGCCTGTGAGAGCAGATCGGCTGCAATAAATTCAGGAATTGCGGTTTCATCCGCGATTATCAAAATTTCACTTGGACCTGCAATCATGTCAATACCGGTTCTGCCCGACACAATCTTTTTCGCAAGTGTTACATAAATATTGCCGGGACCGACAATAACATCGGCCATGGGAACCGATTCGGTTCCATATGCCAATGCCGCAATAGCCCACGCACTTCCGATCTTGTATATATTGTGAACTCCTGCTTTTTTTGCAGCAACAACAAGATGAGGATTAAGGGTTCCGTCTTCCCTGGGGGGCGTTGCCATAATAATCTTTTTTACACCTGCTATCACAGCAGGGATTGCGCCCATGAGTACGGATGACACCAGCGGTGTCTGCCCGCTTTTACCACCCGGCACATAAATACCGGCCGTATCAACAGGATTTACAAGCTGCCCCAAAATGGTTCCCGGCCTTTCCGTGCTAATCCATGATTTGCTTTTCTGGAGCCTGTGGAACTTCTTTATCTGTTTAATTGCTTTATCCAGGGAGCCGGTAAAAGAATTTTCTATTGCCGGAAAAGCAGCTTTGCTCTCTTCTTCCGTAACCCTGAGGGATTCTATACCAAGCTCCGGAGCATCAAAGCGGTTAGTATATTCAATAAGCGCTTTGTCACCATATTTACGGACATTTTCTATTATCCGTGATACATCCCGTAAATCCTTTTTTTTAAACCCGGGATTACGGTTCAATATTGATTGAACTCTTTTTTGGGCCGATTTTGAAGGATAATAATAAGTTTTCATATTTATTGGTTTCCTCGCAAGTGAAATGATATATAAACTATTAGAATTACATATTAAGGATTATCTATGCAAATAAAAAATATTGATTTTAACTTAATTATCTGAAATTTAGTATGCATCATTAATCAACAGGTGAAGAATAGCAAAAATATTTTTTTGGGGGGGTCATGAAAGAAAACAGAGTATATAATTTTAACGCCGGTCCTGCGGCTTTACCATTGCCGGTTCTTGAGGAAATAAAAGATTCATTTCTGAATTTCAACGGAAGCGGGATGTCTGTAACTGAACTAAGTCATAGATCGAAATGGTTCGATGATATAATTAACGATGCGGTGGCAAGAGTGAAACGGCTGCTGAATCTTGACGATAGATACAAAATACTCTTTATTCAGGGGGGCGCAAGCATGCAGTTTTGCATGATACCAATGAATTTTCTCCCTAAAGGTAAATCCGCAGATTATGTCAATACAGGAACATGGTCGACAAAAGCCATTAAAGAAGTAGAAATACAGCAAAAACAAATTAATGTTGCCGCATCATCAGAAGATGAGAATTTTTCTTATATTCCCCAGAATATACAATTCAATCCGGATGCTGCATATATCCACATCACTTCAAACAATACAATAAAAGGAACCCAATGGGCATCCTTCCCTGAAACAGACGGGGTTCCGATTATTGCAGATATGTCATCGGATATTATGAGCCGGTCTTTGGATATTAATAAATTCGGGTTGATTTATGCCGGAGCCCAGAAAAATATCGGTCCT
>JAERRQ010000377.1 GCA_016735355.1 Desulfobacterales bacterium
TACCCGGCTTCCTTTCATGCCCACACAAGCGCCGACAGGGTCTATGTCCGGATCATGAGATGAGACGGCAATTTTTGCTCTGACTCCCGGCTCGCGTACTACGCCCATAATATCCACGATTCCTTCATTAATTTCAGGGACTTCTGTCTTGAAGAGATTTATAAGAAAATTAGGATGTGTTCTTGATAATATAATTTGTGGTCCACGTGTTTCATGGAGAACATCAATTATGCATGCTCTGATACGGTCGCCGCGTTTATAAGTTTCTCCGGGAATCTGATCTCGATTGGGAAGTATACTCTCTGCATTGCCGAGATTTACAATTATGCTGCCTCGTTCAAAACGCTGGACAATTCCGTTTATGATTTCACCCTTACGCCCTATGAAGTCGGCATAAACAGCGTCCTTTTCTGCGTCCTTCATTTTTTGGATTATAACCTGTTTTGCTGATTGCGCAGCAATTCGGCCGAAAGTTGTTGTGTCCATCTTCGTGCCCAGACTGTCGCCTATCTCACATTCAGGATCGAGCTTTTGCCCTTCTTCAAAATCGATCTGTGTATTAGGATCGGTTATTTTTTCCACTACCTCTTTAAACTGGAACACCTCAATTTCACCGATCTCTTCATTATACTGTATTTCCGCGTCGACCTTTTCGCCGAATTTTTTCTTTACAGCGGATTTCAAAGCTTCTTCAAGCGCTCTTATAAGGGTTATACGATCAATACCTTTTTCTCGGCTTACCTGATCTATAACACGTTTAATGTCTGATATCAGCATCTCTATTCTCCATTTGAGCTGGGCCCTTAAAAACAAAAAACGGGCTTTTGCCCGTTTTCCTTTTTATTGCAGGTAGATCTTTTGAACCCGATCGAAAATTTTATCCGGTCATTCAAATATTCATAAAAGATTTAATCCTCAACTCAATAACCACTTTATATAGAAGCAAAGAAAAAAGTTCTACCTGAAAAAACCTTTACACCGGAAAAGGCTGATTTTTCAATAAGTTATCCCACTATTCCATAACCATTTCATAGTGGAGCGGGCAACGAGATTCGAACTCGCGACACCAAGCTTGGGAAGCTTGTACTCTACCAACTGAGCTATGCCCGCAGCCCGAGTTCCTTTCAAAGACCTCAGGTTGCAAATCGTTTACGCTAAAATAATAATAATGTCAATATTTTTTTAGCAGTATTTATCTTAGAATATCAAGAATTTTTTTAAGCTCTATACGGATATGGTTCAGTGCTTTCCGCGAAGACGTGTCCGGCTGATTGTCTGCTGCTGATTTTAAGTATTGGCGTGCGCCCTGGATGGTAAATTTTTTTTTATAGAGCAGGTATTTAATTTTGAGGATCAGCTCAACATCTTCTTTTTTATACAGTCTTTGACCGGAAGGTGTACGCTTTGGTTTTATTTTTTTAAATTCGGTTTCCCAGAATCTGAGTACATAGGCTGGAACATCTGCAAGTTCGCTGACTTCGCCGACTTTGAAATAGAACTTGTCCGGGAGTTCTGGTGAAATGGGTATTTCTTTTGGCATTTTATAAGCAGAAATCGTTACCTGTGAATGGTTACTCTATTCAATTGTCTGAACTGTGATTTGTTTGATTTCAGGATTTCCCTAATTCTTTCCGGTTGTTAAATCATAGCCCATCATTTAATCAGGTGAATCACAGTTCAGACTATCATTCAGGAAGCGTTGCATTAAACTCGGTTATCAGCTTATCGGAAAGTTTTTTATGGATTGCATTGATTTTATTGTCTTCCAGTGTCTCGTGGGCAGATCTGTAAGTTATTCTGAAAGATAGGCTTTTTTTATTTATCGGAACAGGTTCACCTTCAAAAGCTGCAAGGAGTTGCAGCTTTTCTACAAGCTTTTCTCCAAAAAGATTTAATTGTTCAAGTATGTTTGCCGATTCGAGATTTTTATCAACAATCATTGTAATATCTCTGGAAACTGCGGGGAATCTGGGGATTGGTTCAGCAAATATGGTTTCCGGTATGAGTTTGTAAAGCTCCGTGAGGTTGATTTCAAATATAAAAGCATTTGCTGAAAGGTTAAAATTTTTTAAAACATGATGATTGACCTCTCCTATAATTCCTGATGTTTTGTTTCCTGAAATAATTCGTGCAGTATATCCGGGTTTTGTATAAACGCATTGATTGTCCGGCAGCCTGGTAAATCTGATAGAAGTTGTTTTGTTAATTTTAAGCGCGTCAAACAGTGCTTCAACAGCTCCCTTAATATCATAAAAATCGACAGGGATATCATTGTCATGCCATGTTGATGCCTGCCTTGTTCCGGTCCATAAGCCCGTTATTATTTCCTTTTCATTAGGCAGAGTATCTTCTCCCTTGTGAATGAATATTTTGCCGATTTCAAATAGTTTTAAATTATGCATACTTCGCGTAATGTTTCTACGCATGGTTTCAAGCAATCCCGGAACAAGAGAAGACCGCATAGCGGCATGGTCTTTAGACAAAGGATTCAAGAGCCTGATCATGTTATACCGTGCATCGTCACGCTCAAGATTCAGGCGGGCTGCAGATTTATTATTGATAAAGCTGTAGTTGATACACTCTGAAAAACCTAAACCGGTCATAAGTCTTTTGATCTGTTTTTTATGAGCTATATGTATGGAAGAAGCTTTTGCCTGAACAGGAACAACAGGGAATGTTACCGGGATCTTGTTATAACCGTAAAGCCGGGCTATTTCTTCCATAATATCGACCGGCCTTTTTATGTCGACCCTGTAAGATGGTGGAGTTATTAATAATAAATCGTCTGCTTCGTCTTTTTTTTTATTTTTAACAGAGAATTCTATGTCTTCAAGCAGTTTTATAATTTTGTCGCGTTTTATCTCTGTTCCCAGAAGGGAATTTATCTCTTCAGTTTTTACATATATTGACAACGGTTCATAGGGTACGGGGTTTTCATCGATTGTTCCGTTTACGGCGTAGCCGCATCCTATTTTTTCTATAAGCAGCGCTGCTCTGTTTAATGCTTTAATCGTACCTGCGGGATCAACGCCCCGTTCAAAACGGTGGGCGGAATCTGTATTCAATCCGAGTTTTTTTGATGTTTTTCTTATACATACCGGGTCGAAATATGCGCTTTCCAGGAGAACGGATCTTGTCGTATCCGTGACCTCTGAATTGAGTCCTCCCATGACACCTGCAATGGCAACCGGTTTTTCTCCATCGCAAATCATAAGCATCCGGCTGGAGAGCCTTTGTTCCTTATTGTCAAGGGTAGTAATATTTTCCCCTTGTTTTGCGGTACGAACGACGATTTTTTTTTCTGCCAGTTTATCCAAATCAAAGGCATGGAGCGGCTGGCCTGTTTCCATCATAACATAATTTGTTATATCGACAAAGTTGTTGACCGGCCGGATTCCTGTTGATATCAAGCGGTCTTTCAGCCAGAAAGGGGAAGGAGCGATTTTAACATTCTTAAAAAGCTTTGCGCCATATCTTGGGCACAGGTCAGTATTTTTTAATGTTACAGATGTAAGATTGATAATGTTTTCCGGTGTATCCGGTATGCCGGAAGCAATGTACTTGCTTGAGGGGTATTGAACCGGCTTGTTGTTAAAAGCTGCAATTTCTCTTGCAACTCCTATCATGCTCAGGCAGTCCGGCCTGTTTGGAGTAAGATCGATTTCAAGCACATGATCGGTAAGTTTAAGCGCACCGGCAAGATTCTCTCCCGGAGTAAGGTTATCCGGAAGGTTCATAATTCCTTTTTTGTCTTCGCCTATGCCAAGCTCGGTTGCGCTGCAGAGCATACCACCCGATGCCTCGCCGCGGATTACACTTTTTTCGATGATAAGAGATCCTGGTAGTTCGGTTCCCGGCAGGGCCAGCGGAACATGCATACCTGTTTTGATATTGTCCGCCCCGCAAACTACATTTACAAGGTTATCTCCGGTGTTTACAGCGCAAAGCCTTAACCGGTCGGCATTGGGATGCGGTCTGATTTCGATTATGCATCCGACAATGACTTTGTCAAGATAATCATATCTGTCATAAATATTATCTACTTCAAGGCCTGCCATTGTAAGTGCGTCGGCAAGCGCAGAAATTTCCATATCAACGGGAATATATTTTTCGAGCCAGCTTAAACTTACCTTCATCTTGGTCGTCAAGTAAAAATAACTTGCACACCTTGCTTGTCCTTTTGCTTGTTTTTTGTGTTGCGTCAAGGCTTACATAACTCGTTATGCGAGCCTTAACGCGCCTTGAAAACAAACAAAATTACGGCGCAATCTGTACAACTTCTTTGTACTTGCCTCCTTAGAATTGCCTTAAAAATCTGAGATCATTTTCAAAATATTTTCTGATATCGTCAATCCTGTATTTCAGCATGGCGATCCGTTCTATACCCATTCCGAATGCGAATCCTTTATATAGATCGGTATCGTAGCCCGCATTTTCAAAGACCGCCGGGTGCACCATGCCGCAACCGAGAACTTCCAGCCAGCCTGTTCCTGAACAGACCCTGCACCCTTTGCCCCGACAGATTACGCAAAGGATATCGACTTCTGCGCTCGGTTCTGTAAAAGGGAAGAAACTGGGGCGGAACCTTAATGATATTTGATCATCAAATATTTGATGAATAAAAAGAGTAAGCATTCCTTTAAGGTCGCCGAATGTGGCCTTTTTATCAACCAGCAAACCCTCTACCTGGTGAAACATTGGAGTATGGGTCAGATCGGAATCGCACCGGTAGACTTTTCCCGGCGCAATGATTCTGACCGGGGGAGCCTGCTGCTCCATTATTCTTACCTGAATCGGGGAGGTATGTGTTCTGAGAACAATATTATCCGATATGTAAAAGGTGTCCTGCATGTCTCTGGCAGGATGGTTTTTTTGAATGTTCAGAGCTTCAAAATTATAATAATCAGTCTCTACCTCCGGCCCCTCCGCAATATTAAAACCGAATTTGACGAAAATATCACAAATCCGGTCTGTAATCCGGGTAATTGGATGCAGGGAACCTATAGCAGGCGATCTGCCGGGAAGTGAAACATCGATTCGATCTTCTGTTTGAATAGCTTTACGTTCGATATACAGGCGCTTTTTTTGGAAGGCTGCATCCAGACTCTTCTTCGCAAGGTTGGCCTTTTTTCCGGCTTCCGGCCTTTCGCCCGGAGGAAGCTTTGAAATATTTCTTAAAAATTGGGTGACACGTCCCTTTCGGCCGAGATATTTTACAAAGAGAGATTCCAGGCTCTTTTTGCAGTCGGCCGATTCCAGTTCCTGTAAAGCGTTTTCTTTTATTTGGTCAATATTATATTTCACAATATGTTAAACAAATTTTACTGAATTTATTTTAAAGTTGCATGGATGCCGTTGTTGCCAGTTGGGTGAAGCCTGGAGGATCGGATATGGCCAAATCTGCGAGAACTTTGCGGTCAAGTTCAATGTCCGCAAGTTTCAGGCCATGCATGAATTTACTGTAAGAAAGATTGTTTAAACGTGCTGCTGCATTTATTCTTGCAATCCATAGCTTACGGAACTCTCGTTTTTTGACCTTTCGATCACGATAAGCGTACATAAGCGCTTTGTCTACTGCATCTGCGGCAGTTCTGTAGAGCTTGCTGCGGCCCCCGCGGAATCCTTTTGCAAGCTTTAAAACTTTTTTTCTGCGTCGTCTTGCTTTATAACCTCTTTTTACTCGCATAATTTTATTCCTTATTTCTCAATAGCAATGACTACTTGTTAGGTAAAAGCAGTCTTATTTCCCTCATATCACTTTTAGAAGCAATTTGTCCTTTTCTTAAAGATCGTTTTCTCTTGGTTGTCTTTTTTGTTAAAATATGGTTGGAATGTGATTTTGAAAAAGCTATTTTTCCGGTGCCTGTTTTCCGGAAACGCTTTGCGGCTGATCTATTTGTTTTTATTTTCGGCATCTCCTGCTCCTTGATGAACAATAGGGATTAAAAATAGAAGGCGCGAGCTGTCAAGAAACAGCACACGCCATATGTATAGACCGTCAGATAAATAATCTCACTGCGTTATCGGTCGTTGGAGTATTATAATCCGCCTCCCTCTGGCCTTGTGAAATTGCTTATCTGGCGGTCTATAAACCTTTGAAAGAAGACCTTTGAAAGATTATTCTGAAAGACTTTTTATGGGTTTAATACTATTTGGGAGCCAGTATCATAATCATTGTTCGACCTTCAAATTTAGGGTATGATTCCACTGTTGCGATTTCGTTTACACTCTCGGCAATTCTGCTTAACATATCCCTTCCCTGCTGGGAAAGTGTTATTTCGCGTCCTCGAAACATGACTGTAACCTTTACCTTATCCTTGTTGCCTATAAATTTTGTTATATGGCCTATCTTGGTCTGTAAATCATGCGCACCTGTTTTGGGACGAACCTTTATCTCTTTGACCTGGACTGTGCTCTGTTTTTTTTTTGCTTCCTGTTTTTTTTTGGTCTGTTCATATTTATAACGACCATAATCCATTATTTTGCAAACAGGCGGCTTGGCGTTGGGAGAGACCTCCACAAGGTCAAGCCCGTGGTCATTGGCAATTGCGAGCGCCTGGTGGATTTGCAGTATACCCAACTGGTTTCCTTCGGGATCAATAACGCGAACCTCTTTAGCTCTTATGTCCCGATTAATAAAAGTTCTATCCTTTTTATCGGATTTTGAAAATCTTCTGTGTATAGCTATGCTTTACCTCCCTGTGAACCTTTGATTAAGTCTTTTTTTCATATAAATTAAAATCTAATAAACTAATTAATGATTCAATGAAATGCAAGAAAAAAATGTTTATTTTTACTGTTGGAGTGTATATGCGGAGAGTAGACTTTTTTTCCAATAATTATTTTTTGGGTTTGCGAAGAAGTCTTTAAAGAGTTTCAGACTCTCCTCACGCAATATTCCCGGAAGTATAGAAATCGTACTGTTTTTATAAAGAGGCGTCAGCTTTTCAAGGTCGCATCTTGTGCCTCCGCCCATTATATCCTCATAAGCATAGACTATTCGGCCTGTTCCACTTAATATGATTGCACCGAAGCACATGAGGCATGGTTCGAGTGTGCAGAAAAGAGTTGTTTTGAGTCTATCTATGCCCCGTCCAAGATCAACAGAATCTCTTAAACATATCATCTCGGCATGATTTATTTCATCAGGCGTTCCTCCTGAAGAGCCTCTTCTCGAACCTGTTGCAATTATTTCGTTCTTATACACCATCACTGCCCCTACCGGGAATTCGCCATGCGATAGCGCTTCTTCTGCAAGCTGCAGAGCCTTTTCCATAAAGAAATTATCATCTAAATCGATCATCGCCCGGAATCCAACCCTTTGTGAATTGTCAGCCAATTATAGAATATATATTGCTTTCCAATAATTACACATCTCTTCAATAGATTATCAGTATATTACTGATGCCGGTAATATCAAGCTTTATTATTTATAGTCCTATTGTCATATTCGTTCATAAAATTTCATCAGTGAAGCACTTTCCGTACCAACGTCCCGGTTCACGCTTCCCGGTTTGTGAATTGTCAGCCAATTATGGCATATATATTGCTTTCCAATAATTGAGCATATCTTCAATATATTCTCCGCATATTAATGATGCCGGCAATATCAAGTTTTATTATTTATAGTTAGCCATTCGTGGACGAGACCTTACGAAAACAGATGACTTTTAATGGGTAGTGATAAATATCTTAATTAATAGTGGACGACAATCCGGTTAACCTGATGTTGTTAAAGGCTACGCTTGTCAAAGCGGGTTATCATATTTTAATGGTCAATAACGGTACTGAGGCGCGCGCTATGGCAGCGAAGTGCAGGCCTGATCTTATCCTGCTTGACATTATTATGCCCGGCGAAGACGGGTTTGAAGTAATTCGGCGGTTAAGGGAAAATCCTAAAACCGTTGCTATTCCAATAATTTTTCTCAGAGCTCTGGATGATCCGAAAGCAAAAATGGAGAGCTTTAAATTAGGCGCGGTGGACTATATTACCAAACCTTTTTATGTGCCCGAGCTTCTGGCCCGGGTGAAACTTCACCTGAAACTGTCGATTGCAACCAATTCGCTCATCACCAGTCAGGCGCAAAAATTAAAACAGATTGAAAGCGCCCAGCAATCCATGCTGGTTAGTCCTGCTGAAATTCCCGAGGCAAATTTTGCTGTCTGGTATAATTCCCTCCAGGAAGCAGGCGGCGATATTTATGATGTATTCCGGATTTCAAAAGATATTTGCGGTTATTTTGTGGGAGATGTATCCGGACATGACATAGCCACAAGTTACATTACGGCTTCGGTAAAGGC
>JAERRQ010000115.1 GCA_016735355.1 Desulfobacterales bacterium
GATATTGTTTCTCTTTCATTCAGAAATATAGATCCCCTGGCCGGTCATCAGGCATCTTATCTCTCTTCTTTAAAAACCTCTGCAAAAATGGTACACAGGCTTGTTCCTAAAGCCTGGTTGTGGGCCGGCGGGCCGGCTTTTTCATTATTCGGAAAGAGATTAATGGATGCTATCCCTGAAATAGATCTGGGAATAGTGGGTGAAGGTGAATCTGCCTTTCCGAAATTAATATCAGACCCGTCTAATTTTAAAAAAATTCCGGGAGTGATCTGGAGAGACCGGAATTTTATTGGATATAATCCTGCCGGTCCGCTTGTATCCATGGATTGCCTGCCGGATATAGATACCAAAGCCTTTGATATTAATTGTTATCTAAAAATGAATCAATATGTGGCGTCCATCGGTATCGAAGGTAAACGAGGTTGTGATTTACAATGCGGCTATTGTGTTTATCCATCTCTCGGGGGAAAAAAGACGCGGCTGAGATCTCCCAAAAAGATCGTAGATGAAATGGAGTATTTAGAAAAAGAATATTCAGCAAATCTATTCCACTTTACCGATTCGGTTGTAAACCGGCCTTCCGACCATTTTGAAGCGATCTGCATGGAGATAATTAACAGGAAACTGCAAGTCGGATGGACAGGCTTTTTTCGGGAGGAGAATATTACAGAAAGGATAGTTGATCTTGCAGTTAAAGCCGGACTGACAGCCATATATTTTTCGGGTGATGCTTTGACGGATCATGGCCTGAAAATATTAAACAAGAAGATGACCAGGGATGATATTCTCAGAGCTGCAAAAATAACGGCAAAAAACGGTATCCTGACCATGTGCCATTTTTTAATCAATCTTCCGGGGGAAACCGACGCTCACGCCGGCGAGTCGCTTGAAATGCTTGACAAGCTTCTCGATATCCACGGGGCCAAGGCGAATCTGGGAGCGGTTATTTTTAATAATGTAAGATTATATCCCGGAGCGCCTTTAACCGGAAAGCTTATCAGAAGCGGAATGCTTGCTGCTGATATTGACCTGCTCTATCCTGTTTATTTTAATCCTCCGGAAAAATCGTATCTGCTTCATGAACTGGAAGCCATGTGCCATTCAGCCGGTATTTTTTCAAGACTTGGAATAAAATTAAAGTAATAAACTATGACAATACTTATTCTTGAACATCCCAGAACATTCTCGGAAACCAGATTTAATGATATCGCCAACGCACCCCTCTGGTCCTGCCTGCTGGCAGGTTATGCTGCATCAGGTTTGATAAAAGCAGGCCATGATGCACGGATTATTGATGCTCAGAAAAATGGATGGCGTTTCCGGAAAACAAAAGATGAAATCCTCAGACTCTCACCGGACCTGCTTTTTATTAACGCCGTTTATTCATGGGAACATACGGATCAATTTTTCAATTTTCTTGCAGATCTACGCGCTGAAGGTTATGCCGGGCATATAAATTTGTTCGGTTTTTTTTCTTCATTGGCATGGAATGTAATCCTGATGCATTCACCAGCTGTTGATTCCATAGCTGCCGGAGAACCTGAAAACATCCTGATAGAGCTGGTTGATCGACTGAAGCACGGAAATTCATTGAAGGATATTTCAGGTCTGGCATACAGAACAGACAAGGGGATTATATTTAACGGCCCCAGGAGGCCTGAAAAAAATCCGGATTCATTTCCCTTTCCTGTAAGAAATGTTGATCCCGGCGAGACTATCAGCATCCTGGCCAGCAGAGGATGTTATAATTATTGCAGTTTCTGCCCGGTGCCCTCATTTTACAACAACGGCCCTTTGTGGAGAGGGCGGACTCCTGAAAATATCATTAATGAGATTTCTTGTTTGTATGATCAGGGATGCCGGGATTTTTATTTTATCGACCCCAATTTCATTGGTCCTGGAACAAAGGGCCGGCAGCGGATTTTAAAACTTGCGGAACAGATTGGAAAATTGGGGATAACCTATGGAATGGAGACCCGGCCGAATGATCTTGATAGTTCGATTATGGTTCGCATGGTGGCATCAGGATTAAACAGCCTCCTTTTAGGCATAGAAAGCGGCTCCGTCGATATTCTAGATGGCCTGGGCAAGCATACTTCAAGGGAAATCTCCGAAAATGCTATAGAACTTTGTCGTTCTTCCGGGCTGGAGCCTGAAGTGGGATTTCTCATGTTCGTCCCGGATAGCACTATTGAAGACATTGAAAGGAATTTTGCCTTTTTGAAGAGCAACATCCTTCTGGATAGACTTGACAGAACCGTAAACCTTTTATCCCATTATCAGATTGTGTTGATGGGTACCCCGGGGTATCAATCTTTTGAAAATAAAGGGCGGCTTGTGAAACAAGGGCTGCTCGGTTTCGAAGGCGATATAATTTACCGCAGTAGTAAAGTTGAATGGTTGAGAGATGTTATTATAGATATATGCCGATATACCCTTAAAGAAATATCTAAAAAAACATCACCTGTTTACTGGGGCAGGCAGAATCCAACGAAAAAACGTGAACTTAATGATTTTATTGTGGATTTATTTGCAGAAATGCTGAAGGATGCTGAAAGCCTAAAAAGTCTGCCTTCAGTTTTAAACGTGACATCCGATCTGAAAAAAGAGGTTAAAGTTATGCTTGTATAGAATACCTGCATAGAATAAATAAAGGACCTCTTCAAAAAAAAGCAGCGCTCAATTGCTTAAGCGCTGCTTTCACCTTGAAGGTACAAGGAATTTAAAGGAAAAGAAAATATTGAAAAGCCCGACTTCAAATAATACCGTTATTGCTCTCCGATACAAATCTTGTGATAAGTATAATTTTTTATCTTTAAAGTTTGAAGATGACCGGTGAACAAGATGCACGCGCATCATTGAAGCACTTAATGTGCTTTATTCTTTAAATAAGCAAAAAGCATGCAAAGATTTTTTAAAAAATAAAAATATTTAAAAATGTAAAATTTCAAATAGTTGGGACTAATTCTTTGTTGTGAAAAAAAATTATTTTCTATAATATACAAAAAAATGACATTTTGTGTCATTAGAATGACATTTTATGTTACTCTGAACCCAAGGAATTGTACTATGGATTTTATATTAACAAATAAGGCTCCGGCGGCTATTGGACCCTATTCCCAAGCCGTTAAAACAGGCGGTTTACTCTTTTGTTCCGGTCAAATCGGCATAGACCCATCTACGGGGCGACTTTCCGGAAATGGCATAAAGTCGCAAACAAAACAGGTCTTGAATAACTTGAAAGCGGTTCTGCTGTCATCAGGACTTTCGTTGGCGGATGTTGTCAAGACTACCATTTTTCTTGTTAATATGGATGATTTTTTGACCGTGAATGAAATTTACGGCATGGAATTCGGTGATCATAAACCGGCCAGAGCCACTGTGCAGGTGTCCGGGTTACCACTGGGCGCTTTGGTAGAGATAGAATGTATGGCAGAGATAAAAATAGCATGAAAATATTAGTAGCGGAAGATAATCCTGTAGTTGCTGAACTTCTTAATAAAATCCTGACAAAGGATGGTCACGGGGTCGTTCTTGCAGAAAACGGCAAAAAAGCCTGGGAGCTTTTCCAGGAACAAGGATTCAGAATGGTCATCTTGGACTGGATGATGCCTGAAATTGACGGGATAACTTTATGCAATAAAATCAGGGCCGAAAAATTATCACATTATGTTTATATTATTCTTCAGAGTACCAGGGACCAGTTGCCGGATACGCTCGCGGGGTTTAAGGCCGGCGTCGATGACTACATATTCAAACCATATCATCCGGAAGAAATAAGAGCAAGAATACGCTCCGGTTTACGCATCATTGAACTAGAGCAGAAAGTTCTTGAAGAAAAAAATGAAATACTGAAAAAACATAAAGAGCTTGAAGAAAGCTATATGGATACTATTCGGCTTTTATCATCGCTTATTGAGATGTTAAACCCTGTGCTGGGAGAATATATGAAGCATGTGGGCAGGCTCTCCAGGGAGATAGCCGAAGCTTTATGCCTCGAAAAAGAGCTGGCTGATCATATTGAAATCGCCGGCCTGTTTCATGATATCGGCCTGCTCGGTCTTCCTGAACCTATGCTGTCAAAAGATGAAATAGAGATGGATAAGACGGAACTGGGCTTATATACACAGCACCCCCTCATAGCATCATTAAGTTTTGAGGTCGTAAAAAGGCTTTCCGGGGTAAGTGGGATAATCTTGAGCCATCATGAAAATTTTGATGGCACCGGTTTCCCGAACGGTTTAAAAGAATCTCAAATACCGATAGGAGCACGAATTGTTGCGGCGGTTTCAGATTACTGCAAAATCATTCACACCTGGCCTGCTGGTATCGAAGAAATCAAAAAAAGGGCAGCGGATAATTTTGGCCGGGAAATCACGAAACATTGTGATTCCAATGATCCTGATACCTTAAATAAACAGATTGCAAAAAAAGCCCTGGAAATTGGAAGCAACAGTAAATATGACGCCAAGGTTGTTGACAAGCTGTTAACAAAAATTACAGAAAAAACAGAGACCGGAGAAAGCCGGACATGGGTAGCTATTAAAGATTTAAAAGAAGGTATGACGCTTGCAAAAGAGTTATGTTTAAAAGACGGAAGGCATTTACTTTCCAATGGTGTGGTATTAAATGCAGCATCAATAGGCTCAATACAAAAGCTAAAAGATTTTAATGTATTAGATGACAGAATTTTTGTAACATATGGAAAATTATCTGTTTGATATTTTCATATGCCATAGATTTCGTTCCTTTAAGTTCGTTCCTTTTCTTTCGCTGATTGTAGCGCCTTGAAGCATTTTTTCAACCTTGATGGAAGAGTGACGGCCATTTACTATTGTGCCTGGATATATATTGGCGGATGCTTTTAAAATCGCTATGCTTTTGTCCAATTCTGATTTTTCGTTTATTTCGCGAATCCTGTCCCGGAATTCATCAATTTTGTCTTTGGAGTTCTTTATGAGAAGTTCTGTATCATTGATTTTCTGCAGCTCATGTTCATCCTCATCCATCAGTTCGGCCACGGTTTCATCAATTTCGCGAATTTTTTTTCCCAATGCAGCTATCCTGCCGGCATCGCCTTCAGGCGAGTCGAGCAGGCCTCTATGCTCAACAATATATCTATCCTGAATCTGAGCAATATCTCCCAGGTTGGTGTTCAATAGATCTGATTTTTCCTTAAATGTCAAAAGCTCTGGGGTAATCTCATCAATCTTTTGTTTTTCATCCGTGATTCTTCTTTTCAGGGCAACCACATCCCTTTTGGCTCTAAAATCGATACCCACGGTAAGTTGGCTCGGGGCAGCTGATTCTGAACCAATGCTACCAGCTTTAATACCTTTTTTAGCTGAAATTTCAGATGCAAAAACACTTTCCTCGACTACACACCTGCCGCTTGTTTCAATTATGGATTCCGCTATTTCTGTTTCCACATTCAGATTTCCAAGCGCCATTATATTTGACTTACGAATATGTCCGGCCTTTATGCTGCCATCATTTTTGATCTTGGCGCCAAAGATTCCTTCATAAACAACAATATCGTTTAAGACCGAGATCTCAGCATCAAAAATTCCCTCTGCGCGCAGGCTTTTTGCCTTTACATGATATCCTTTAAGAACCACGCCATTTACTTCGACATGACCATCAAAATCGATATGCCCGGTTTTAATTCCAACATCGCCTGCTATCTTAAGAACAGGGAATACTTCCATCCTTCCATCGCCGGAAATCACGGGCTGTCCCTTTTCAGTGGAATAAAACTTTCGGCCGTCTTCCGTTTTTTCGACCCCCTTTCCGCATGAAATAATTGCCTTATTATATTTCAAAGGGGGTACGGCCTTTTCATAGATATCTATGCCGGGAACGCCTTCTTTCCCGGGTATGATTCCAGCCAAAAGAGTACCCGAATCAACTTGGGCAACTTTGCCCCGATTCTTCCAATCCATGGTGCCTTCATCTGTAAGGGTGCCGACCCGCAAAGGATCCCTGTCAAAAAAATATTTTATTTCATCAGAGGTTCCGGATCCAGGCATAGTGCCGGATGCAACTTTTAATGTAACATTATGTTTCTGCACGTTTTCAATATGCCTGTTTATCGAATCATCATCCAGTATCCCGTAAATGACACCTTTGTTTTTTAAAAGAGTTTTTATATCATCTGCCGTAATACTTGTTTCAGACTCTCCATTAAAGGAAACAACTGCTGCCAGCTTATCATCCGAAATT
>JAERRQ010000020.1 GCA_016735355.1 Desulfobacterales bacterium
TCCCAGATTGATAAAGCGATAAAAGCAAATCAAAAAACTATTAGCGGCATTGAGCGAAAAATAAACAATATTTTGAGAGCAATTGAAAAAGGTTCGCTTGCAGCTATTGAGAGACTAAAGGAGTTAGAAAACGGCAAAGCCAAATTAGAAACCCAGGTGAAAGAACTAAAGTGCAAAAAGGCTGCCTCAAATATCGAACTTACGCCCGAAGTAATGGTGAAAATTTTCGAAACATGGAAGGAAAGAATCATTGACGCACAGGATAACGAGAACAAAGCGGTGATACGAGAACTTCTCTCTTATTTTGTAGATAAAATTGGGAGCACTAAAAGGTTGTTGGAAAAAATACAAAGAGGGAGCCGTCCTGTTAGTATAGATGCGCCAAAAACCAATCTATGTAACAGGAGGCTCGATATGGAGTTTAGCACAAAAAGAATACAAGCGATGGGTAAAGCGCTAGCGGAGGAGATGAAGCGATGCGGATTTAGTTCTGATGACAATTTGTATGAAGTAGAAAACACAATGCGTGAACTTCAGCGTCAAACAGGTCTTGTAGGATTGGCAGAATTTTTAGAAGATGCAGATAATAAATTACACGAAGAAGTAAAAAGATCAGCATCCAAAAATGATTTTTATTTTCACTCCTATCGCCCAGCCGTCATATGGAGCGTCTTCGGGAAGATCAGCTTTGAGCGCCGTTATTATCGATACAAAAAAGCAAAAGAAAGAGATGTAAAAGGGTGTGCTTTTCTGGATAAAAAAATGGGTTTTTCAGCAGGGCAAGTTACACCAAGTTTGGCTGAACTGTTAGCCTTAGAAGGGGTCAGCACGCCCTTTGAAGAAGCCGCAAAAAAGATGGAGAAATTTCTTCTTTTCCGAGTGAGCGATAATACAGTGCGGAAAGAAACAGAAACATTTGGAGCAATACAAGATAAAATCGAAAAAGAACTCATCAGACAAAGTCAGGACGTAAGTTGGCTACAAAAACGTCAAAGAGAACAAGAGACTGAAATTAGTGGCCGAATTTATGGTTCTGTAGACGGTTTTTTTGCTCCTTTGTTGGAAGGTTGGAAAGAATTCAAGGCTTTAGCATGGTACAACGTGGAAAAAATTCTTCCTTATCAAAAAAGAAGACACCATGGCTATGAAGTTGGCAAACAAAATGATCTTCAAGCAGAAAACATTGTTTATCATTGCGACAAGCTAGAACCAAAAGAATTCGGCGAACTTCTTTGGGCAACAGGATGTCAACAGCAGGTGGACTGCTATGAAGAACGAGTGTTTATAGGCGATGGCGCAAAATGGATCTGGAATATGGTTGAGCTTTATTATCCTGATGCAACACAAATTGTTGACTGGTATCATGCCTCTCAGTATCTCTACAAATTAGCTGATGACGCATTCGAGACCGGGAGTGATGAGCACGAAAATTGGATAGCGAGAACCAAAGCTTTATTATGGGATGGGCGTATCAATCAATTAATTTCCGAGTGCAAATTCTTTGCAGATAAACCGGCTGCATCCAAGTCGATTCATGCAGTAGTCACTTTTTACACGAACAACAAAGAACGTATGGATTATGCTCGGTTTAGAAGAGCAGGATATTTTATCGGTAGCGGCACCATTGAGAGTGCCGCTAAACGACTTGGAGAATTAAGGCTTAAAGAAGCAGGTGCACGTTGGACTAGAAACGGTGCTGTCCATACAGCTAAAGCTAGGGCCGCATGGCTTGGAGAGCAATGGATACCAATTGTTTCTCGACGTAACTCTAAAACCACACCTTTTGCCGTTTAACCAACAACCTTTTAGCACTCCCGAGAATTCAAATGACAGACGAAAGAGAAATGATCTCATACTGTGGTTTGTATTGCAGCGAATGTCCCAACCACACTGGCAGAATAGCAGATTTGTCAAGGGACCTGAGAAAAGAATTACGTAGTGTAAGGTTTGATACAACTGCTGAATCGCTTTCAGAAATGTCTTTTTTAAGTATGTTCAAAGAATATGATACAT
>JAERRQ010000368.1 GCA_016735355.1 Desulfobacterales bacterium
TTTTACAACCTGTGAAACAAAACCGATATCATGACTTACTAGGAGTATCGTCATGTGCCGGTTCAATCTTTGCAGGATTTCAATAAGAGCCTCTTCCATCTGCGGATCTATATTCGCAGTAGGCTCGTCAAGAAGCAAAAGTTCGGGATCGCAGCATAAAGCCCTGGCTATTAAAACCCGTTGTCTCTGCCCTCCCGACAGCTCGCTGAACCTTCGGCCGGCATAATCTGCAAGTTTAACTTCCTCAAGTGAAGATCGCGCCTTTTTAATATCAGTCTTTGAGTACCAGCCAAACCGGCTCCGCCCCAGACAACCCATCAAGACCACATCCATAACAGTAACCGGAAACTGAAAGTCGAGATGCGCATACTGGGGCATATATCCCACCCGCATCAAGGATTTTTCAGGTATATCACCAAAAATCAGGATTTCGCCTTTATCAGGTTTAAGGAGTCCAAGGAGCAGTTTTAACAGGGTTGTTTTGCCTCCTCCGTTGGGGCCTACTATTGTGGAGAAATCACCATGTTTGATTTCGAGATTAACATTTTCCAATATAGGCTCTCCATTATAGGAAAAGGAGACATCCTTTAATATAATATCTGTTTTGCCGGTCACATGTTTCTCCTACAATAGTTAAGGACCTTTACATACCGTCGAAAACAGTTTTATAAATCAGGTTAATCAAATTGCATTTTCTTTTCTATCTTCTCTATTTGTTTTTTAATAAGACGCCGCTCATCTGCAGGCAAATCTGTATTATTCAGACGTTTTTTCAGTCCAAGCAGCATCATCTCCTCTCTATAATCTTTACACGTATAATGTACTGTTGTCATATATATTTTTAAGCGAGCCCGAAGTATACGGTGGCATTCAGAGAATTACCCGATTTTAAAATTTGGCACAAGGGAAGAGGACGGAAGGCGTATGATAATACTCCTGTGACCGATAACGCAGTGAAATTATTTATATGAACATCTATATTTTTCCAGCTAACTTTAGAGTCTCATTATAAGCTCGAAAGAAAAATTCGTTATCAGCTATAACTTTCCCTATTATTTTATCTATATTATTAATATCTTTTATATGGATAATATAGTTTACACTTTTTTGCAATGCCATAATATTATCCATTGTACGGAATCTGCTGCTGATAAGAATCAAACAGTTGTTACGCCGGTCTGCCATACTGCGCCTCTCAAGAAATGTTAGCACCGTATTTGCATCCGGGTTGGATGTGTCGAAACGTTCATTGGTGATTACCAGATCATATGAATGGTACCTCAGCCTGGTTAATGCATCCCTTGAATTCTCAGCCTCGGTAATATGATATTCCATAAGATTAAGCACTTTGCTTATTTTTTTTTTTATGACCGGGTCTTCTTCACAAATCAGAGCTGTGTCACCCTCCTCCTCAACAAAATCAAAAGTTTTTTCATCCGACTCGTAATCGCATTCATCTGCCTCATAAAAATCAAGCCCCTCATCCACGGAGCCCTTAATCTTTTTTTCTTCTGTCTCTCCTAAAACGTAAATTGTTTCTTTACATTTGGGACACGGGAATGATGCGGTCTTACCTGCAGGAACTTTTTCGTCTGCTATTCTAAATTTACTCTGACATTTTTTGCATATAATATTCATACTAAAATAGAATACCTCCCAAACCGATCATTGTTTATATTCATTATAATGATAATCTACTGCAAGCTCTTTAATATCAGAAGTCGCTTCGCCCCTTGAACTCTTTAAGGAATCGATACTGCGTCCCATGACAGCCTTGTGTGAAGCATAAGCCATGGCAGTTTCCTCCTGGACAATGCCGTGTCCGAACAGCTCGGCAATATGATCATCGAATGTAGTCATACCGAAAGGTTTGCCGGCCTGCATGATTTCATAAAATGTTTTACCTTCTGATTCACCGTTTAGTATGGAATCTCTAACCCTTACATTAGTGCCAAGAATTTCGAATGCTGCAATCCGGCCCCCTCCTATTTTAGGAATCAGCCGCTGACATACTACCCATCGTATTGTATCAGACAGCCGTATTCGAATCTGTCTTTCCTCTTCATTGTTAAACATGCCGAGTATACGGTTTATTGTTTGACCCGCATCAACAGTATGTAATGTCGTTAAAACAAGATGGCCTGTTTCGGCGGCGCTTAAACCTATCTCCACAGTCTCCCTGTCACGCATTTCACCGACCAGTATAACCTTGGGGGCTTGTCTTAATGCAGCCCGCAATCCACTTGCGAATGAATCAAAATCAAGCCCGAGTTCTCTTTGGTTAAATGTAGATTTTTTTTGAGGATGTTGATATTCAACAGGATCTTCAAGGGTTACAACGTGAACCGACTTATGTTCATTTATTTCATCAAGCATTGTTGCCAGGGATGTGGATTTCCCCGAGCCTGTGGCTCCTGTAACAAAGACTATACCGTTCTTTTCCTGGGCAATCTTGTAAAAAACCTCGGGAAGATTCATCTCCTTGATATTAGGCACTTTTGCTTCAAGACGCCGTAATACTATGGAATAATTTCCTGATTGTGAAAAAATGTTTACCCTGAAGCGGGCTTTGCCGGGCAGACTGTAAGACAGATCGCAGGAACCTTTGGAAATAAGAGCTTTAGTAAGGCGACGGTCATTGTTTATAAGATTCAAAGCGATGATTTCTGTCTGAAAGGGGGTTAACTTATCAAAAGGAGGTTTTAAATGGATCGGGACCAATTCTCCCGAGCTTTCAACCTGAAGAGGTTTGCCTACCGTAAAATTAAGATCCGACACATTTTCGTAGGCATCGAGCATCTTCGTTAGAATATGATCAATTTCACGTTTTTTCATATGACAATCTTCCTATATTATGCTTCTGTAAAATCATTAGGCGGATTCTTGAGCAGCGGCCGGAAGCGCGCCTTATCATTAGCTTTGGAATATGCTTCATCCGCAGCAATCCATCTTTTATTGTAAAGTTCCATAATTGCATCATCCAGAAGCTGCATCCCGTATCTTTTTCCTGTCTGGATTGTTGACGCAAGCTGGTGGGTTTTTGACTCCCGGATAAGGTTCCTGGCAGCCGGAGTAGCTATAAGTATTTCAAGAGCGGCGCATCTGGCCTTTTTATCGATCCTTTTAAAAAGAACCTGTGCGATAACAGCACGTAAGCCGTCAGAAAGAGTTGAACGTATCTGGGCCTGTTCACTGGAAGGGAAAACCTCAATAATACGGTCTACGGTTTTGGCGGCGCTGGTTGTATGGAGTGTACCGAAAACAAGATGCCCTGTAGACGCTGCTTCAATTGCCAGGGATATGGTTTCCAGATCCCGCATTTCGCCGACCAGTATAATATCCGGATCCTCACGTAGCGCGCCCCGCAGCGCTGCGCTGAAAGATTTGGTGTGGAGTTCAACTTCACGGTGATTTACAATACAATTTTTACTTTTATGAACAAATTCAATAGGATCTTCAATTGTGATGATATGATCTTTACGGTTAGTATTGGCTTCATCAATAATCGCTGCAAGTGTAGTCGATTTTCCGCTGCCGGTGGGGCCCGTTACAACAATAAGCCCCCTTGGCAAAGAGGACAGCTTTGAAATTACAGGAGGAAGCCCCAGCTGCGTCGTTGTCAGGATTGTACTGGGAATTTCCCTGAAAACCGCTGCGACTCCGTATTTTTGCATAAAAAAATTAGCACGATATCTGGCAACACCTGGTATTTCATATCCGAAGTCTATGTCTCCGGTTTCTTCAAATACCTTTATTTTATCTTCCGGAGCAATCTCATATAACATGCTCCTAAGGTTATCACTGTCCAGAGTCTTATATTTTATTCTTTCTACATCACCAAGGATTCGAAGCGCCGGCTGCTGACCAGAGACTAAATGTAAATCTGAAGCACCCTGCTCATGCATCAATTTGAAAAAGGCATCTATTTGGGCCATAAACCACTCCTCTAAATTTATGAAAACTAAAGCTCAGGAATTTTGCTACCTTAACCAAAGCAATTTACATGCCACAAAAAAAGGGTAGAGATGATTTAATCTCTACCCTTTTCAATATATAGATTGTAAAATAATTACCCGATTTTAATTTTTGCTAAAACTGATCAGTATGCTTAAGCAGTTTCACCTTGGAATCGACATCATCCAATATTTTTGTTTCTTCTTTCCCCATATCAAGAAGCTTGGTATGGGTTTCAATTATGGAACGTATCTGAACTTCAATTTGCATTCTCTGCCTTTTTAATTCAGTAATATCTTCATGGAGCTGTGAAAGCCTGTTATGAGCTCTGTTAAGTATTTTTTCGGCTTTTACCTCCGCGTCTGCAATAATAATCTCTGCTGATTTATTGGCATTATCCTGTATCTGTTCAAGTACTTTTTGGGAATTGAGCATGGCGCGTTTAAAAGTCTCTTCCCGTTCTTTGTATCCCTGGTTTTCACGTTCAAGCCTGTGGATTTTATCATTAAAATTTTCTATTTGATGCTGCATTACTTCAAAGGTGTCAGCCATCTCTTCAAGAAAAGAATCGACTTCATGGATGTCAAACCCTCTGAATTTTACTTTAAACTGTTGTTGCTGAATATCGATCGGTGTGGTTTTCATGGTAATTGCCACCCTTCTATTTAGATAAAAAACTAAAAGCTATCCCCTGAAGACTCCCCACAACAAATTTTTGAAGAAAAATAATTGCCAGAAAAACAATAATAGGAGAAAGATCTATCCCGCTGAAATTGACAGGCAGTGTTGTGCGGATTTTATAAAGCACAGGTTCTGTAATGTTGTGTATAAACCGTACTATAGGGTTATACGGATCGGGATTAACCCAGGAAAGCACGGCTCGCGCAATGATAATCCACATATAGATGTTAAGAATATAGTAAAGAACAACCGCAACTGCATTAAAGAGATTACCGATTATAAACATAATGAATTTAAGCCTTAAATCTTTTCAAAAGGTCTCTCTACCGGACAATTTGAAATTTTTGAAACTGCACCTGTTAGTATGTGCTAAAATATGTAAATGTTTGTGCAATAATTACATTTTCTTCTATAAGTCAAGGTATTTTTAAATCATGGTAAATTTGTTCAAATCTGTAAAAGCTGGATTTTCATACAACTTCTTAGGCTTTTAAAATTTAACATGTTGATATTTAAGAATATTTTTTTAGCAATTATCAATCGACATGCAACACCACGGCAAAACAATTGAACAATACCCAAATCCGATCAGCCTCGTTGAGGTTGAGGTGTCGGCTACCTGCTGTTGAAACAACCGAATTACGGGCGCTGGTTTTGCGTGAAGCTTTCCTTTCCATGCCGCACCACTGTTCAAATCCGAATGTCAAAGCAATCCCTCTTTTATTATCTACGGATTACCGTAACACATGCTATAAGATTATCTTTAAGTCTTACAAGTTACATGACATACCCCCGTGGGGGTAGACTTTGTATAAGGAAAGTATTTTCTCTTAAACCACAGGGCCACATTCACCAGGCTGATCAGGACCGGAACTTCCACCAGGGGGCCGATGACCGCGGCGAATGCCACACCCGAATCGATGCCGAAGACGGCTACGGCCACGGCAATGGCCAGTTCAAAATTGTTGGATGCCGCGGTAAAACTCAGAGTCGTGGACTGTTCATAGGTCGCGCCTGCCTTCATGGACAGATAAAAGGATACGAAAAACATGATGACAAAGTAGATGCACAGGGGTATGGCCACACGAACCACATCCAGCGGAAGCGCTACAATGTACTCGCCCTTGAGAGAAAACATCACGAGAATCGTAAACAGCAGGGCGATGAGTGTAATCGGGCTGATCTTCGGGATGAATTTTTCTTCATACCATGTGCGGCCTTTTGTCTTGAGTCCGATCACACGGGTGATGATGCCTGCTATAAAGGGGATGCCCAGGTAAATGAAAACGCTTTCT
>JAERRQ010000267.1 GCA_016735355.1 Desulfobacterales bacterium
TTAGATGCGAAAGAATTAATTCAAGAGTTGAAATCAATATCCAAAATGCTTCAATCGTTGCATAGTTCATTTAAAAAACCGGTAACCGTAAACCGGTTACCGTAAACCGATCTGTAAAGGTGCGTTATGAGAGTCAGTAGTAATGCTGTTTATAATACGATTATTGGTAATCTTTCAAGAAATTCAGAAAGGTTGTTAAAGGCCCAGGTTAAGGTCGCAACCGAGAAGAGGATCAACAGACCTTCGGATGATCCCATAGGTATTGGCAAGGTGCTGGATTACAGGAAGAGACTTGCTTCTATAGATCAGTACCAGGGCAATATCGCCAAAGGAAAAACAAGAATTCAGATGACTGAGACAACCCTTGACTTTGTTTCCAATCTTTTAACTGATGCCAAGAATATAGCCATGGATCAGTCTACCGGATCGACTGAAAGTTCAGACCGGGAGATAGCTGCCGAGCAGATAGCCGCTATTCGTGAACAGGTGCTGCAGCTTGCCAATACCAGGCTGGGGGGTGAATATATTTTTGCCGGACACAACACCCATGAACCGGCTTTTTCTGATACTGGCAGTTATGATGGCGACTCTGGTGAAAAAAAAATAATTATAGATGAGAATACAGAAGTAAAAATAAATTTAACCGGTAAAGAAATTTTTGCTCCTGATGGTTCAAATGTTTTTAATGCGCTGGATGCTCTCCAGGCTGCTCTGGAGGAGCCTTATGTACAATCAACTGTTGCAGCCCAGGGTAATCTAATTGCAGAAGCCAGGGATCAGGTTAATCTTGGCCGAGCCAGCTCTGCTTCAACATTTAAACGTCTGGAAGGTTACGATGGCATGCTGGATAGTTTTAAATTCAGAATTGAGGATATGCTTTCAAAAACGGAAGATGCCGACTTAGCCACGGCTATTGTGGAACTCCAGTTTGAGGAGCGTGCTTATGAGGCTTCCCTGGCCGCATCCGCTCGGGTTATGCAGCCGAGTCTGTTGAATTTTTTGAAATAAAATGGGGTGCGCTTGCTTTATGAGCGGCCTGCGGCCCCTTGGAGCGCTTCGCTTGAGGGTTTATGAAGATTATACTTTTTTGTACAGGGTTTTTCTTTTTGTCGGTTTTGGGTCATGTTTTCTGCATGAGCGCTGAAGAAATGATCAGGTTGAGGAAGAACGGTATAAGCGACGAGACTGTTCGGACAATAATCACGGAGAAGGCACTGGAAACATGCCTTTTTAGTGTCGATGAGATTGTAGAGCTGAGGAAGGCCGGTATCAGTGATGAGACTATTCGAATGCTGGTTGCAGAAGGCTCCTTTATCAGGAATGCAGAGCCGGTGATTTATGGGAAGGATATAAGATCAATAAAGTTTACTACCGCAGGTGATATTATTGATCTTAAAAAAGCCGGAGTAAGCGAAGAAACACTCCGCGCGATTATTATATACGGATCGCGTAATGTAAGTGAAGATGAGCATGAGAAGGCATGGGATATGCTAAAGAGTATGGGCATTATTGTCGATCTGCGAAATGAAGGGAAACGAAATTTCACCCCATGATTAATAATAGGAAACCGGTGACAGACATGGCTGTAATAGATAGTTTTATGGAACAAAAATCCGCGGCAGGTTTTCTTTTCGGCAGGTTTTACAGCGTTGAGGTTGATGTGGGTGGTATAGAGTATCCCTATCAGTTTAAGCTGTGGAATGGCTATTCAGGGGTAAACTTTGTTCTTGTCAAAGAGAATTCAAAGATTGTCAGGAGACTGCATGCCGGCGATGTCTTGAATATGAAGTATCACAGCATAGACTCCAATTCACCTTCCGAGTTTATTTATACTGAAATAACAGATATTACAAGAGAAGATAAGGGCAGGTTCAAAGGCCATTATCTGGTGGAGTTGTCACTCCTGAATTAAAATGATTCTGTAAGAAAAATACTATTATTTTGCTTACAATACCCGCTCCTGCAATTTTGAATTCCAGCATGGGAGTAGGGTAGAAACAAGCCATGTCTTGTCTCTGCGTTAAGGTAACACCCCCCCCCATTTCTATTTTTTCTAAAGTTTCAAATCAACAGGCCGATATAATTTTTAAAAGGTTTTTATTAAGGCCAACATTTTCAAATACCCCCAAAAAGTCAAATGTAAAGGAGTCAAATATGGAAGAAGCAAAGATAGAGGAACCAACGATGGATGAAACGACTGAGATAATCGATCAGACAGTCCAGCTTATTTCTGACAGGGAAGGTAAATATCTTACCTTCACACTATCGTCTGAAGAGTACGGAGTCGGTATTTTAAAGATTAAAGAGATAATCGGAATGCTGCCCGTTACTAGTGTTCCCCAGACTCCTGAGTTTGTAAAAGGAGTTATTAATCTAAGAGGCAAGGTAATCCCGGTGGTGGATCTCAGGCTGCGGTTCGGCATGGAGGCAATGGATTATACTGAACGTACCTGTATTATAGTCGTTGAAATAGAAGGCACGGTCAATACCATCCTTATGGGAGTTGTGGTCGATTCCGTCTCTGAAGTTTTGAATATTAAAAATGAAGAGATCGAGGATCCTCCCTCTTTTGGAACAAAACTTGATATTGACTATATTCTCGGCATGGCCAAGATGGAAGGCGGAGTCAAGATTCTTCTCGATATCGACAAGGTTCTTGGAGAAGAAGAGATAGCTGCGCTCGAAAT
>JAERRQ010000068.1 GCA_016735355.1 Desulfobacterales bacterium
AAAATTTTGCTTAGGATAATAAAATCCGGCGTTCTGATATCCCAATGACGAATAACAGTAATGACTAAACGAACCAAGCTAATGCCAATGATGAGATAAAACAACCTTATCGCTAAAACCACTTTTTCCGGAATCTTATTGCTCTGCTTATCAGACATTAATATTCATCCTCTTACAAAATATGATGGGAAACTTTTTGTATTCTATTATTATAACTATTCAACTATCAGGGCTTTATTTCAATAGGTATTCCTGAGTCCACAGCCTCCCAGACCCTATCCATGTCGTGGTTTGTTAATGCAATACAACCGTCAGTCCAATTGAAAAACTGCACAAATATGGATGCCCATTCCCAACCATTAGCCTGTCCGTGAATCATAATATCACCACCGGGATCAACACCAAGTTTGCGAGCATTTTCTCTATCCTGAGCATTGGGATAAGAAATGTGGATTGATTTATAGTAGGCACTATTAGATTTTTTGTAATCCAGAGTATAGTGACCTTCTGGTGTACGTTCATCACCTCGTTGTTGCTTATGTCCTTTGGGTTCCCGCCCAAAAGTGACCGAAAAAGAGGCGTATTTACGGCCTTGCTTCATCAGGTAAAGCCGAGCATCACTTTTGTCCACCACAACAGCATCTGCCTTGTTTGCACTAAACACCAAACAGGGAAAAAAGAACAGCAACAAGCCAACAAGCAAAAGAAACTTGACTAATTTCGTAGTCATACCATCTCTATTCCTTTACATCCGAAATAATCACAATTGGAGTTCCTAACGGTGCCCATTCGAATAAGGCTTTGGCGTCATCATCTGTCAAACCAACACATCCCTGGGAGCCAACTGATTCTGTAATATAGGCATGTAGATAAGAACGTAGAGAAGACATGTGAGTACCGTGAATGGCCTTACCATCTGCACTAAAGAACATAGTATAAGGCATTTCAGAACCATAGGTCTTGCTGGTATATTTTTTTTCTTTTCGAAAGATACTATACTTACCCGCAGTGGTCTCCTTGCCGTCCTTGCCAGTAATCACATCAAACTTATAAATCTCACTACCATTCTCAATAGCAATTAGTATTTGTTGTTCAATATTGACATGAATTTCCTTTTTAGTGCGAAGTTCGACATCAGCAGCAGATAAACTGGAAGTTATTGCTAAAACAAAACAGAGTCCAATACCCATCCAATACCCAAGGCAATTCAAATGTTTCATAGTATCCAATCTTTTATACATTTCAAAGGATTAATTAAAACAAGCATCATCCAATTTCTTGAGTTTTTTGAATCAACGTGTTTTTCCTAAGTAACAAAGTGGATTTTATATTCAAAAAGTGGATTTTATATTCAATAAGAGAGTTGAAAAATGGAGCACCATACCCTTCCCTGTCAAAGACCATGACGGGAGGCAATTTATTGAAGCCCAAAATAACCCCTTATCTATAATTAGGTCAATAAAAATTCAAACAAAATCACGAGGCGAAGACCTGATTTGAAAAGAATGCTGTCCGAATGAAGGATGATGAGCGTATCTTAGGTGATGGAGATTTTGTCGAAAAGGTATTAAAGGAATCTCAGAAGAATTTTGAGCACAAGTACGAGATTGAGGCTGGTTAAGCAAAATATTTTAGCTCGTGGTAAATATAAGCAAACAGTGAAATCAAGGGATTTACTATGTTACTGGGAAACGCGGGAATTATGGATGACGACCGTAGACCTGGCCAAAAAACTAAATTTGGCCCAGCCCAATATAAGCCAATCAGGAAGACGGATCGTTTTCTATTGAAAACCGGATCGAAAACTGATCAATTAAAAAATGGAGGAGTGCACCATGGAAGTGCCAAACAAAATGAACAAGGCATCCAAATCCAGCCCGGAGTCGGTTAGCGCCAAGGACCTCCGAGAGATCTTCTCGTCCTACGAGCCTTTTTCAGGCCTCCCTGACACAGCGTACGAGGCACTCGCAGGCATCGCAGAGCGTGTCTTCATTCCGGCCGAGACGCATATCATCAAATCGGGAGATACGACAGATGATGCCTTCATCGTCGAATACGGTAGGTTGCGACTCAGCGTG
>JAERRQ010000344.1 GCA_016735355.1 Desulfobacterales bacterium
ACCAAGCACCCGAACACGGACATCTTTTGATATTGCCGCCAAGAGATTGAGCGCAGACTCAATATCATTGACAGGCAGTTCCAGCAGCATTGTCAAGGGGGAAACCCTGATTGATACGGCAAGGAATCTGGAAGCCATGAAGCCTGATATAATAATTATGCGGCATGCGTGTGCCGGAGCGCCCCATCTGCTGGCTGGGCGGCTGAAATCAGCCGTGATTAATGCCGGTGACGGTATGCACGCTCATCCCACCCAATCACTTCTGGATCTGTTCACTGTAAGGGAAAAAAAAGGATCCATAAAAGGTCTGCGCATTGCTATTATAGGAGATATTTCCCATAGCCGGGTAGCAAGATCGAACTGCATCGGGTTTACAAAACTCGGTGCAGATGTGGTTTTGTCAGGACCTCCGACCATGGTTCCTAAGGGAATAGAAGCCCTGGGAGTATCTGTTGCCAAAAACATTGAAGATGCCATTTACGGTGCAGACGTCGTAATGATGCTAAGGATCCAGAAAGAGAGACAAAAGAGTTTTTTCTTCCCTACAGAACGGGAATATTCAAAAATTTTTGGACTTACAAGAGAAAAATTAAAAAACGGAAAAGATAATATTCTCATCATGCACCCCGGGCCTGTAAACCGCGGCCTGGAACTTGCTTCCGATGTAATGGACGGACCTTATTCCGTTATTCTGGATCAGGTGACAAACGGAGTTGCAGTACGTATGGCTATTTTGTACCTTGTTGCCGGAGGTGTGCGCAATGCTTATGCTGATTAAGGGCGGAAGGGTAATCGACCCGGGACGCCTGGACGGAATAAATGATATTCTTATAAAAGATGGAAAAATAGCAGAAATATCAAGTGAAGGTTCCACGGCATTCGGGTCGGAATTAAAGGAAATCGATGCTGCCGGCAAGATAGTAACGCCCGGATTAATAGACATGCACGTGCATCTCAGGGAACCCGGGCAGGAATATAAAGAGACCATTAAAACCGGATGCGCCGCCGCCGCGCGGGGTGGATTTACCGCTGTATGCCCTATGCCTAACACAAATCCTGTCAATGATAACCGGCAGGTAACGGAATATATACTGAGTAAAGCAGCCCTGGAAGGTAAAATTCATGTCTATCCTGTCGGCGCAATCAGCAAAGGACTGCAAGGCAAGGCTTTATCCGAATATGGCGAATTAAAGGATGCCGGCGTTGTTGCCCTCTCCGATGACGGACTGCCGGTGATGAACAGCATGCTGATGCGGCGGGCAATGGAATACGCCGGAGGATTTGGTATTCCGATTATATCGCATTGTGAAGATCTCGATCTTGCCGCAGGCGGAGCCATGAACGAAGGTGAAGTAGCCACCAGCATGGGCCTGCCCGGCATTCCGAATGCATCCGAATGCATAATGGTGATGAGAGATATCGCAATTAGCGAGTTAACAGGAACCCCCCTGCATATTGCCCATGTGAGTACAAAAGAATCAGTCCACGCAATCAGGGATGCCAAAGCAAGAGGAATTCAGGTTACGGCCGAAACCGCTCCCCACTATTTCACCCTCACCCATGATGATGTCAAGAATTATAATACATCCGCCAAAATGAACCCCCCTCTCCGCTCTGAAGCAGACCGCAAGGCTGTCCGTCAAGGACTGGCCGACGGCACCATAGATGTAATCGCAACCGACCATGCCCCCCATGCAGCCCATGAAAAAGATGTAGAATTTGAACTTGCCGCCAACGGAATTGCCGGCCTTGAAACCTCTCTGCCCTTATCTTTGCAGCTTGTCGAAGACGGCCTTCTTTCTATGACTGATTTAATAGATAGAATGGCAAAAGCTCCTGCCCGCATCATTGGAATAGAAAACAGCCTGAAGCCCGGAGCCCCCGCTGACATAACCATAATTGATCCTGAAAAATCATATACAATTGACGCCTCAAACTTCGCATCGCTTGGAAAAAATACTCCCTTTGATGGTATGGATGTAAAAGGAGAGGCTGCCGTTACGATTGTCGGAGGAGAAATAGTATGGAGGAAGCAGGGAAGATGAGCGCTTCGCTTGAGGGAGGCCCACCCGGAATCCTGGTTGTTGACGATGAACAGAGCATGCGTGAATTTCTAGAAATCATGCTCAGCCGGGACGGGTATGACGTCACCACTGCAGGAACCGGCCGTGAGGCTGTCACTATGCTGAAAAACAGGAAATTCGATCTTCTGCTTTGTGATATAATGCTGGGTGACATTTCCGGTCTTGAGGTTTTGAAGGCGTGCAAGGAAAAAAATCACAGTACCGTTGTAATAATGATTTCCGCCTATGCCTCTACGGAAACAGCGGTGGAAGCCATGAATGCAGGTGCCTATGATTATCTACCCAAGCCTTTTGACAATGATGAATTAAGGCAGGCCATAGTAAAGGCCCTTGATCTGAAGACTGTTGAGCATGAAAAAAAATTTATGGAGCAGGAACTGAAAAAAAACCTGCATTTCGGAATCCTGGTGGGGAACAGCCCCAGGATGATGCACATATATGATATGATCAGACAGGTGGCCGCAACCAGGACCAATATACTGATATCCGGCGAAAGCGGGACAGGGAAAGAGCTTGTAGCCAAAGCCATACATGGAGAAAGCAACCGCAAGAACAAGCCTTTTGTCGCCATCAATTGCGGCGGCATTCCGGAAAACCTGATTGAGAGTGAACTCTTCGGGCATAAAAAAGGTTCCTTTACCGGGGCTACATACGATAAAAAAGGCCTCTTTGAACTTGCAGACAAGGGAACCCTGTTTCTGGATGAAATAGGCGAACTGACCCTGCAGCTCCAGGTTAAACTTCTCAGGGCGGTGCAGGAAAAAACCTTCAAGGCAGTAGGCGGAACCAGTGACACATCATCTGATATAAGGATAATTTCAGCCACCAACCGGAAACTCGAAGACGAGGTTATTGAAGGACGTTTCAGGGAGGATCTTTTCTACAGGCTGAATGTTATCGAAATCAAGATGCCGCCACTGAGAGAAAGAAAGAGCGACCTGCGCATTCTGGGTCAGCATTTTCTTGAAAAATTTGCAAAAGAGGCAGGTAAAAAAATTTCAAAAATCTCATCCTATGCCATCGACCTGTTGAATAAATACGATTTTCCCGGAAATGTTCGTGAACTTGAAAACCTGATGGAACGCAGCGTGGCGCTCTCCAGCACCAACATCCTCCTGCCCGATAACCTTGCCCTGTCGATCCATAAAAACAGGTGGATAGAAGGTATAAAAGGAAAGCGCTTTGACCTTGATGAAGTAGAGAACGGGGTGTCCCTCGATAATATCCTAGAAGAGATAGAGCGGGCCTACCTTAAAAAAGCCATGAGCTGCGCCGAAAACAGCAAAAACAAAGCCGCCGGCCTCCTCGGAATCAATCTCCGTTCAATGCGCTATCGTTGCGACAAGCTGGGGGTATGA
>JAERRQ010000251.1 GCA_016735355.1 Desulfobacterales bacterium
GATTATTTTTATCATGGCTTAGATCCACTGCGCCATTTTTGCCGACCTCAAAAATTCTCGGTTTAGATAGCCATTCGTTTATAATATTTTGATTGCACCATGCTTTGCTGCTGTTCATAGCTATTAATGTACTGAAAAACATGGAAGTTTGGTAGCTGTCTCGAAATGGTGGTATGTTTTTTTGCAAGAGCTGATTCAGTTGCAAACCAAAATTGGAAGCGATAACCAGATTACGAGTCCATTCCAGCCCATCCGGAGATAAAAGCCTCACATCGAGATCTGTGGTAAAAAAGATTACATTTTGAAATTCTGCATGAAGGGCTTGCAGCAACAAAAGCTTGTCATATACATCGCTGCCAAGCACCCCTATAGCTTTGACTCCGTAACCGTCTTTATGTCGTAGCTGTTTATCGAGGTCCTTCAGGCTCGCAGCCAATCGACGAATATAATCAAGCTGGTTTTGGCCTACTGTTTTTTCAAGTGCCTGATCTTTTTTATCCTGTTTTTCACCATTTAAAGAAGCGGCATTGGAAATATTAGAGTTGGAACCATCAGGTATTTGACCGTCAATACCCCGCAGGTAGCTGAACCTGTGAATATTTTTTTGGGCAGTCTCGACATCGGAACAATCTTTAACGGAACGATCTTTAACGCTCTCGCTAAACGTGAAGGGCAATGTCCGCCCGTAGAAGGTATCCCACTCTGAAACCAGCACAATGTGAGATTCTTTTGGGTCAACGCCTCTAAGTACCAGCTCATCTAAAAGTGCATCTGTAAGCAGCTTGTCTGTCCCGATAGTACGCACAAATTTCACATCCGGAAGCTTTTGTTTAAATAGATCTTCTATATCTTCTATATCTTCAATATTAAGATTGCGGTCAATTTTATTTTGTTTAAGTATTAGATTGTCGTCAACAGTTGCTGCTGATGAAAATATTTCTATCCCCTTTAACGTATCCGAATTTTTATTCAGCCCATTAAAAATCTCTTTTACCATGGCCATCAGAGTAGTAGAACCGGCCGGTCCCACTACTTTAAATATTAGTTCAGGGGTTCCATCGGAGTTTGCTTTACCTTCAAACGAGGGGAAATCTGGAGGAATGGGTAATGGACACCATGTTTCACATGTTTCATCAGAGTTTGCTTTACCTTCAAGCAAATTTTTTAGTTCCCCCAACTTTTTCAAAGGATTTGGACTAAATGCGTCATCCTTCAGCCATAGCAGCAATACCGGTGGTTTAGGCTTCGAAGCGGGCTTTATTTTACAAGGTATTAACCATTCATAAGGTATAATTTCAGGAATCCTTTTATTATTACTCTGATTTTCTATATAGCCCAAATATTTTTCATCTTCAGGCACATAGCCCAGTGTAGCCAGAGCAGAAAGGATGGCATATCTGCTTCTTATACGCCGTTCAATGTTTTCAGCATAAGTTCCGCCGAATACCATAACGCCCAAAACAACCACATCGCCGGATTCGGATTTCTTTTTTTGGTGGATTTCACGTATGAGCCGTTGCTCGTTATGTTGGCATGATTTATGTTTGCCTGATTCAAGCTTTTTGCGGTGTCTTTTTACAGCAGTAAAAGGATCCTCCCAGAGTCGAGCCCTGACATCCTCGGTATCGGAAGAAAGGGGTTTAACATCATCAGGATTTTTTGGGCGGGAACTTTTATATGGAATATCGGTTACAAAAAGCACGCCTACGATGAGTGCGATGACTATAGCAACTCCCGGGATCGGGCTGCCTGGTGGTTGGGATTGTTCCGGATTCATGACAAAACTCCATTATGAAATAATCAAACGAGGTTTGTTCTGACAAATCTTTTATATTTTCGCATAAGTCTAAAGGTTGTGGGTTTGCGTAACATATTTAAAACAACATTATAAATGACAGATACAAAGATTACTATAGACCGGATATCCCGCGTGTTTGAGAAAGAGTTTTTAGAATTAATAAGTTGCAAGCAAAACAAATTAATTAAAAATGATATACCATTATATTAATAGAATCAATAATAATCCGGCTTTTTTTTATAAAAAACAAGCCGGATTATGCCAATTATTGAAACAAAACTCAAACAGGTGGATATTATGTCCAAATTGTATTGTTTGAACGGTTTGAAGTTTGAACTTTGAACTACCCGTATGAAAAAATTAATTTATTTTTGGGAAACTCTAAAGTTGCAGTTCGGAAGCGCCGATACTATCAGTAACGGTCTGTTGTCTCGGACCAGTGAAAATACTTGTATCCGTTTACTGTTAACCGTAAATGACTACACATAACAAAGCATCACTCAATTAACGGGGAGGGAAAATGGGCAACATAATAAAAAATTTAACACTGAAGACAAAATTTATGTGCGCAGGCTTAATGCTTCTGTTGACAGCAATTATTTCCATCTGGGGAATGATGGAGATCGCCAAGGCAAATCACCTGCAAAAACTTGAAAGAGACCATATTGAGTATTCCACGCTTCTTTATTTCAGAGCACAGAAATATGTATCCCTCATGGAAGAGGGTTCAAAAGATGCCCTGGTCAGGGCGGAAGGCCTGCTCAACCGGGAAGCTGATGCGCCACAAAGTATGGGAATCCGGCAATTACTGGAAAATACGCTGAAACAGCCGGTTGCCGTGTTTGAGGATACAAATTTTTTAGAGGAGGCCCTCTTTACCTGGTTCGGATTTGGCGGGGCCTTTGATGCATCGGCAAAGGATATCAAGGACTGTGGAGACGTTAAAAATGCAATCGACAGTTTCAGGAACAATTCTGTCGGGCTGGAGCAGTTTAAACGGGAATTTAATGAAGCTGTGCGCCAGATTACCGTTAATAGCTGTAAATTTGCCCCTATTGTATATGGTGCAGGAATCTTCACCAAGAAATTAATGATTACCCTTGCAATAGTGATCATCGCGTTTACCGGTCTCTTCATGTTTTATCTCGCCCGGATGATAATAATCCCGGCAACAGAAGCCAGGGCTTTTGCAGAACAGATTGCAAATGGAGATCTGAGCGGAAGGATTCAGGTTGATCAGGCTGATGAAATCGGCCAACTAATGGATTGCATGAATACTATCTCCGAAAAAGTGGGGGAGAGCATCGGCCAGGTGATAGAATCCTCTCAACAGGTTGCCGAAGGCACATCAGAACAGGCTGCCGCTGTGGAAGAGACATCTGCAGCGCTTGAGGAAATATCCTCTATGAGCAAGCAGAATGCCGCAAACGCAGACCAGGCCGACAAATTGACGAACAACGTTGTCCTAGTGGTTACAGAGGCCGCCGGCTCCATGGGCCAGCTTACCAAATCCATGGATGCCATTTCAAGGGCAAGCGATGAGACCCAGAATATAGTCAAGACCATTGATGAGATTGCTTTTCAAACCAACCTGCTGGCATTAAACGCTGCGGTGGAAGCAGCAAGGGCCGGAGAAGCAGGGGCCGGGTTTGCCGTGGTGGCGGAGGAGGTAAGAAACCTTGCTCTGAGGTCCGCTGAGGCGGCCAAAGGGACGAGTGCACTTATTGATGAAACTGCTAAAAAGGTCAGTAATGGAGCTTCCCTGGCTTTGACTACCAATGAGCAGTTTTCCAAGGTGAAGGAACAGGCCCAAAAAGTTGGAGCATTAGTGAATGAG
>JAERRQ010000290.1 GCA_016735355.1 Desulfobacterales bacterium
ATGTTTGCTCTCTTTCATCATGGCCTCCGCCGAGGCCGGCGCCGCGATGTCTTCCCACAGCATCTATCTCATCAATAAAAATTATGCAGGGCGCATTTTTTTTCCCTTGTATAAAAAGATCTCTGACCCTGGACGCTCCGACTCCCACAAACATCTCAACAAAATCCGAACCACTGATGCTGAAAAAAGGGACATCAGCCTCTCCCGCAATAGCCCTTGCCAGAAGTGTCTTACCCGTGCCCGGCGATCCCATCAAGAGCACACCTTTTGGTATTCGTCCTCCCAAACGTGTAAATTTTTTCGGCTCCTTTAAAAATGCGATTATCTCTTGAAGCTCTTCCTTGGCTTCATCAATACCTGCTACATCTTCAAAAGTAACCTTATCCAGCTGATCTGAAAGGAGTCGCGCTCTGCTCTTTCCGAAAGACATGGCTTTGCCTCCGCCTCCCTGCATTTGGCGCATAAAAAAAATCCATACGCCTATAAGCACAATCATGGGAAACCAGGAAATAAAAATTGACATGTACCAGGGCGACTCGGCCGGAGGCTTTACGTTAATCGCCACCCCCTTTGTTCTTAATATCTTTATCAGATCTACGTCCTGTGGAGCAAAAACCTTAAAGCGCGCTCCGTTAATATCTGTAATATACAGCTCCTGCCCCTGGATAACGACCCCCCTTACCCGCTCGGAATCAACCATTGAAAGAAAGTCGGTATAATTAATATTTGTCTCTGACACTCGTTGCTGGTTAAAAAGGTTATACAGCATGATCATCATTAATGTTATGACGATCCATAAGGCCAGATTTTTATAAAAAGAATTCAAATGAAATTACCTCCCAAGAAAACTGTTATCAATCATTTCATTTTAACCATTATTGATTATTTAGCAAGTAAAAGGTGCTCAAACAAAGCAATTAACGCCGATTCAATGGCACATGGAAGCCTCCCGGGCGCCTATAGGAGAAGTTCAACCTTTAAAGCTTTCTCTGTTGAATGTTTATTTTTTACAGATTCATCAATCTGATGCCCCACAAGCCAGATTATCTTGTTAAGACTGAGCAGGACAGGTGTGCTCGCACGATTTTTCCTGGCTACCTTTTTATTTATAAAATATTTTTTTACCTTCTGGGTGCCTTTCATACCCAAAGGGTGGAAACGATCGCCCGGTTTTATATTTCTTACCGTCAATGGAAAGCTTAAAACGTCCATATCAAAAAAAGCTGTTTTCCGTCCATGCCTGCATAAAACTGCAAAACTCACATTATCTATAATAGAAAATTTCATATAAATGTTTAATTTATCTAAAAACAATAAAAAAGAACCCTCATGTTCAGGTTGCGGAATAATATATTCAAAGGCCGGCAGTTCATTAACATAAAGTTCAGGTCTTGATTCCCGCAGCGGTTTTTTTTTTTTTGAAATAAAGAGAATGTCGTAATCCCTTCGAACCCTTATTTTTTCCGGCAAATCGAGGCTCCATGAAGAAGACCCGTTTTTAAGCAGATTGATGATGGAATCAATATGAGAGAAGGTTATGCGTTTAAGATCTCCCTTTATAATTTTAATGGCCTTTCTCACAATCCTCCTGAGCGCCGCAATATCTATTCCTTTGATTTCAGGTATTGAAATTTCCAGCTCATTATCCTTCTCCTTGCCCTTTCCATTATCTTTTCCGGGCATGCTGTTTTTTTCAAGGATGGAATTTATTAAACCATCTATCCATCTTTCTTCAGCGCTGACAATTGCGGAAAGCCTGTTAAGCGCTTCGATTATCCTCGGATTATACGATTTTTGTAATTCCGGAATTAAATTACAACGTATCCGGTTCCTTAGCAGACTGGTATCAGAATTCGACTGGTCTATAACATATTCTCTTTCCTCTTCTTTTAAAAAAGATAATATTTGCTCCCTTGTCAACCTTATAAGAGGGCGTACTATAATTTTTCCGCTTGTTAAACTCTTCCTTACAGGCGGTATGCCGGTTATACCCTTATGACCCGCTCCGCGTAAAATATTCATAAGAACAAGTTCGGCATTATCATCGGCATGATGACCAAGAGCTATCCTGGTGAAGCCATGATGTGCGGATGTTTTGTAGAAAAAAGAATACCTCACGCGCCTGGCCGCATCTTCCAGGGAGAGACGGTTATCGGCCTGATATTTTCGGACATCCTGTTTGCTAATATAGAAAGGAAGGTCAAGTCTCCGTGCCATGCACCCAACAAAGAGAGCATCCTTGTCGGATTCCTTGCCCCTTAAAGAGTGGTTGAGGTGTGCTATTCCCAGCCTTAATGAAAAAATGCGGGACAATTCAAGGATGACGTGGAGAAGAGCCACAGAATCAGGCCCGCCTGAAACAGTTACCAGCACAGAATCCCCAAGTTGCAGCATATTATAATCTGATACAGTTTTTTCAATAGAATTGAAAAAGTTAATTCTATTGTATTTATTTTTTTTTGATGACATATCAGCGACTATTTATACAAGTATGCCTCTTTCAGGTTTTGTAACCGTTCACGGTTGTCGGTTTACAGTTAACGGTTAAAAACATAGCAAAACTCGAATGTTAAACTGGGAACCAAAAGTTTGCTTTTACAAGGCTCTGTGTAAAAGATTCCCAAGTTTTGCATGGGAACCCGGATGGTAACGGATGATCTAAGGATCGTGAATTTTATAAATTACCCATAATTACTTGTTCTTGTGTCCGTCTTCTGTGTTGCATCAATGGCCACAGACTTCGAGTATGCAACCATTGATGCGCCTTGAAGACGACCACAAGCCCGGCGCAATTATGGGCAATTTATTTCATCCCCAATCCTTCCCTGATTTTAAAATTTGGCACAAGGGAAGAGGGAGGAAGGCGTATTTTAATACTCCGACGATCGATAACGCCGTGAAATTATTTATGTGACAATCTATAGTTGTTTTATTAACGGTTTGATGAGAAGGGGTGGAAAATGGATTTTAAAAAGCATTTCATGACGGCATGGAAATCGACCTTGGAGTTTATAGTACCTTTAATATTAATGACCTTGGTGATGATTGTAGTTTCTGTTGTTACCATTGGTATTCTGGCTCCAGTAACAATGGCTGGATACATGCAGTCTATTCTTTTAATGGTGAGGGACCGCCGTGAACCCAAAATACAGGATCTCTTTTCGGAGATGAGGTTATTCTTTCCATTGTTATTATTTGGAATTATTGCATGTATAATTACTTCTATCGGCTTCATGCTTCTCTTTCTCCCTGGTCTGCTTATCTTAATAGCATTGGCCTTTTGTTGTCTCTACATGTTGCCGCTTATGATCGATAAAAGGTTGGGTATTATCGAAGCGATCAAGGAAAGTTACAGTATGGCCGTTAGTGGTAATATAGTTGAACACATCATCGTTGCTGTTCTATTCTTTGGCATCTCAGCCATTGGAAGTTCATTTTTACTCGGGTCGCTTTTTACGCAACCCCTGGCCACAATTTTTTTACTTTCGGTTTATGATGAAAAAGTAAGTTAGGAACGAGGGCGCAAACAAAAAAAATAGAACAAGAGCAGTAGATAATTGAAACTTAAAAGGAGGGCGTATGACTGGAACAACGATTGAAGGGCTCAAGCTCATTAAGGTAGTGGATGGCGATACTATTAAGGTTGAGTTAAATGGCGAAGTGGAGTCATTACGCCTTTCCTGCCTCGATACCGAGGAAAGTTGGCCCGGTGGGTCGAAGCCGGTGACTAAGGCCGGAATACTTGCTTCAAAACGAGCCAAGGAATATTTCGGTACCGGTCAGGATGGGTTTCCATCAGGTGAGATCAGAGTCGATATTAAGTTCGATACTAACGATCCTCTGCCGGAATGTTTGAAGAAACATCGGGGTAATTACGGTCGATTGCTTTGCTATGTAAACAAAAACGGCGAGAACTATAATTTAAAAATGGTAAAAGAGGGCTGGAGTCCATATTTTGTAAAGTACGGTCGTTCCCGGTCTTATCACTCGGAGTTTTTGGAAGCCGAAAAAGAAGCCCAATCAAAGAATATAGCAATATGGGATCCTGTGACGAATGCTTCCGGGAACAAGCGTGACTACAAAATATTAATTCCGTGGTGGCATCTCCGTGAAAGCATTATTCAGGATTATCGTAAATTCGGCATACAAAGGGGAGTGCAGTCTGTACGTGTTGATTATGACGACATTGTCGAGGCAGCAAAAACCGGCAGCTCAATGACAGTATTTTGTGATCTGCAGGGTGGTATAAACAAGCGACCGGGCAACGGAGCTTTGATTTATGCCGGTTCAATCAAACATAGGTTCAATCTTTGGATTCCGGATCGGGAATCAGCACAGGCCGGAAAAATTCTGAATTTGATCGAAAAACGATACGCCGGTCAGGGGCGTGGCTATGTTTACGTCTCCGGAAAAGCAAGCCTCTATCCTCCGAGCGAGAGGGGAAAGCCGCAAATCGAGCTTACAAGTGTCGACCAACTTTCTGACTTACCTCCCGGCATGTAAGCTATAGATTTAGGAGTAACCGTTCACGGTTGTCGGTTTACGGTTAACGGTTGAATCGAAATACAGACTTAATACGAGACTATGACTCGTCATTTAAATTTAAAGCACGGTAACCTACCTTATAAATCAATTATTCATAATCGAATAGACGTACTGTTTTGTTGATTTTGCCTTTTTTAGAAAATCGTAAACTCTAAACTGTAAACCGTGAACGGTTACATTTTGGATAATTACCGGTAACTTTTGCCCCATTTTCTTTATTTTAAATAGGCCATTCTATGAACATAATCCTGAGCCTCTTGTACTGCTTCATGGATCTCTTTCGACTCCGGAAGGGTGGCTTTTATTAATTCCAGATAATTATGTTTTTGAACAGCTTTAAAAGAAGGTGCAAAATTAAGATCAAACACCCAGCTTATCTGCAGCAGCTTAAAATCATTCAATGTTTTTATGTCTTCTATTTTTACGATTCTATGATCGTGCAGCGGTATAATAACTTTTTTTGAACATACCGGATCATCAGGAAGCCCCAACTCTATAGTTGTATTTGTCTTTTTGTTTTTATTGCTGTAATAGTCAGTGACAACTTTCCAGATATCAAGCTTATCAGCATCCCTGAGCAGGCGTATAAAGAAAAGGGTGTTTTTATTCTCATATTTCGGAATTACCGCAGCATTATGATAAGCTATTGATTTTGCTATTAAACGTTTTGTATCGGTTGAACATACCGATAAAACCCTGTTGACTCCAAGTTGATTCAGACCAAGCCTGGCATGGTTTACCGACTGTAAATCATTAAAGGTTCCGTAAAGGGCATATTGCTTAAACCTGCCGATATCATGGAATAAAGCCATTGTTTCAGCAAGTATAAGGTCCTGCTCCGACAAGTGCAGTGCTGTTCCGAGCATGACTATATTCCGGCATACTCTAAGGGTATGTTCTTGTTTCAGAAGCATAATGTAGTTGTTGTCTGAATTTTCCGTTAAATAGCCTGAAACATAATCATTAAACCACAGTTTAAAATGATCGAGTTTTTTTCTATCCATTTTTTCGCTCTCTTTTTTTAAAAAAATTGACTTTATTCAAAATAATATCTAACTTAGCAGGTTTAAGCACAATAAATCTATAATAATGATAAACTTTTTCACGAAAAAATAAGGATCATAATTATAATGATCAAGCTTGATTTTAGCAAAAACAATGGATTGGTTCCTGTTATTACGCAGGATTATGAAACCGGAGAAGTTCTGATGCTGGCATATATGAATCAGGAGGCTTGGGAAGCCACCATATCTTCGGGAAAAGCCACATACTTTAGTCGCAGCCGCCAATCACTCTGGGTCAAAGGTGAAACTTCCGGAAACTTGCAGATTGTAAAGGATATAAGGATAGATTGTGACGAGGATACTGTGCTTTTAAAGGTTGAACAGATCGGAGGCGCGGCATGTCATAAAGGTTACAGATCCTGTTTTTTTAGAAAAGTTGAAGACGGTTCTCTTACGACTATGGGAAAGCCGATATTTAATCCTGATGAGGTATATAAAAAATGAAAAAACCATTAAAGCTGGGAATCCCTAAGGGTAGTTTGCAGAACGCAACTATTGCCCTGTTTAAACGTTCCGGTTGGAAGATCAATGTAAGCGGGAGAAGCTATTTTCCTGAAATTAACGACAATGAAATTGAATGCGCAATATGCAGGGCTCAGGAGATGTCCCGTTACGTTCAAAACGGAACTCTCGATGCAGGTCTTACAGGCAAAGACTGGATAGCTGAAAACGCATCCGATGTTCATGTTGTTGAGGATCTGGTATATTCCAAGGTAAGCGCCAGACCTGCAAGATGGGTTCTGGCGGTTCCATATAATTCGGAGATTAAAGAGCTTAAAGATCTTGAAGGAAAGAAGATCGCCACTGAATTAGTCGAGTTTACCAAAAAATATTTTTCAGATAGAAATATTAATGTTTGCGTTGAATTCTCATGGGGCGCCACAGAAGCAAAGGTGGTTTCAGGACTTGCCGATGCCATAGTCGAGGTTACGGAGACGGAGAGCACCATAAGGGCCCACGGTCTCAAAATTTTACATGAAATTATGAAGACCAATACGCAGCTTATTGTAAACCATCAAGCATGGCAGGATTCTGAAAAAAGAGAAAAAGTCGAGCAGATAGCTCTGCTGCTTAAAGGCGCACTCCTTGGAGAAAAACTTGTGGGTCTGAAAATGAACGTCTCCAACGCTGCCTTGGAAAAAATAGTATCCATGCTCCCCAGTCTTAACGCGCCGACAGTCTCCCCGCTTTACCAGACAGACTGGTTTTCAGTGGAAACAGTAGTAAAGTCCGATATTGTCAGGGAGCTTATACCGGATTTGTTGAAAACAGGCGCTGAAGGTATTATTGAATATCCACTGAATAAGGTCGTGTGACAATTTTCACCTGTAAACGATTATAAACGTGATAATGAAATCATCCGAATTTATTACAAGTGCAGTCAAACCATCCCAGTATCCCCAGACCGGTTTACCTGAAATAGCATTTGCCGGACGCTCCAATGTAGGCAAATCCTCTTTGATTAATAGACTGATCAACAGAAAGCGCCTTGTTAAAACAAGTTCCACGCCCGGACGTACCCAGCTTATTAATTTTTTTATGATTAACAACGCCTTTGTTTTTGTTGATCTTCCCGGCTACGGATATGCAAAAGTTCCGGCATCCGTAAAAAAAACCTGGGGTCCGATGATTGAAACATATCTTTCAACAAGAGAAACCCTACTCGGTGTGGTCTTATTGATGGATTTGCGCCGCATTCCCGGGCTTGAGGAGTTGAATTTTATCAACTGGCTTAATCATTATGATATTCCAGCCATACTTGTCCTTACAAAAGCCGATAAGCTTTCCAAAACAAAACGGATAAAACAGATTTTTGCAATATCAAAAACGCTTTCTATCAAAAGTGATGATCTGGTTATCTTTTCCGCAAAGACAAGTTTGGGTAACGAGAGACTCCGGAATGAAATAGAAAACTTGTTGCGCCTTAGAACTCACTCAAAAATAACTTAAAATTTTAAAGAAGAATGATATCAAGTATCCACCCGGTTCATAAAAATGGAATCCAATAGAGAATAGGCGTTTCAGTGAAATTAGCAAAAATCGGGCAGGACATCCGTTTGGCTCACTCAAAAATGTAAAATTATTTTTGAGTGAGCCCTCAGTTAGCGATATATTCTATTGACACATATTAATTTATTTTATAGTTAATTATCCAAGAAATAAATTGTGTAGAATGACTAATAAAAAAAAAAGATCTTTCAGCTATAAAAATAACAGGGAGATTGCTGAAAATCTGACAATTGTGATGCAGCTTGGTCTTACTATGGCCGGTTGTATAATTTTCTGTTTTTTTATCGGCCTGTACCTTGATAAATGGCTTGGCACAAAGGGTGTTTTTGTGACTGTTTTTATTCTTCTGGGTGTGATCGGCGGTGCCAATACAGCCTACCGGCAGATACTTGAAATAACTGAAACCGATAAAAAGGACGAATCGAACGGTTCCAATGGAAACGACTAATGGAAACGATCAGACAAACTCAGAAAAAATATGCTTCCATTGCAATCTTTGTCGCTATCACCGCAGGACTTGTACTTATTCTGGCAGGCCTCCGGCCCTTCGGAAAAGGGTTTATCCTTGGGACCCTTTTTAGTATTATTAATTTTATTTTAATCGGCGAAACTATTCCGATGAAAATTGGAAGTACTAAAAAAAAATCTGTCTGGATCTCTTTAGGCTCCATCTATTTCCGATATATAATTTTAGCGGTGCCCCTGTTTCTCGCCATTAAAATGGAAGATTTTAATCTAATTGCGGTTGTTGCGGGAATTTTTTCCGTTCAGCTTATAATTCTGGTCGATAATCTATTTATTCAATCTAAACAAAGATAGTCACTTTAAAAAAGACAGGTTTAAAAGATAATGGAAGAGTTAGGAAAAATTCATCAGCTGATAATACCTTTTCACGGGCATAATTTGACATTTAATCTGGAAGCAATCCTGATGATGTGGATAGTCATTTTTTTGCTTCTTCTTTTCGGGTTTTTGGCGACCAGAAAAAAGGGGATCCTGCCGGAGCCGTTACAGGTGCTTGGAGAGTTATTTGTAGTACAGTTTTATGATCTTACAGAAGATACCCTTGGCAAGGAACTGTCCAAAACATATGCCCCGCTTATTTGCGCCCTGTTTATGTTCCTGATGATTTCAAACTGGCTGGGAATTATTCCCCATCTGGATGAACCGACCAAGGATCTTAATACGCCTTTAAGCCTTGGTTTAATGGGATTTTGCATAGCCCATTATTCCGGTATAAGGGCCAAAGGTATCAAAAAATATATCAGCGGATATTTTGAACCGATTTTTTTCATGATGCCCCTTAATTTGATTGGAGAACTGGCCAAGGTTGTTTCCATCTCTTTCCGTCTGTTTGGTAACATAATGGGCGGGTCAATTATTATTCTGGTGGTTTCTTACCTTACCTTCAGCATAGTTACCCCTCCTTTTTTAAATGCTTTTTTCGGTCTTTTCGTGGGCACTATTCAAGCCTTTGTTTTTACAATGCTAACAGTAGTTTATATTTCGGTGCAGGTTAAATAGGTATGATATTAGATATTCAAACATGGGTGCATGTGGCTGCTTTTGTCGGGGCCGGGTTATCTATCGGGTTAGGCGCAACAGGAGCGGCAGTAGGTGAAGGCTATACCGCAGCAAAAGCAAATTTTGCCATATCTCGAAAGCCTGAAATGGCAGGAGATATCTTTAAAACAATGCTGGTTGGGCAGGCCGTTGCAGAATCAGCTTCGATTTTTGCTCTTGTAATAGCGATGATTCTTCTTTTTACTGAATTTTCTGCGGATTCATGTATTATTATACCGGTGCTTCTTGCCTCGGGATTATGTATGGGGTTTGGGGCGATAGGTTCGGGAATCGGCGCAGGATATCCGGCCGGCGCGGCGTGTGAAGGTATGGCACGGCAGCCGGCTATGTCCGGCCGTTTAACAACCAACATGCTGATAGGATCGGCGGTTTGCCAAACAACATCTATTTATGCGCTTGTTACTTCACTTATTTTAATATATCTCGATTTTTCAGTGCGCCCCTTATCTCCTACATGGGCTGCTGTTATGGGAGCAGGTTTTGCTTCCGGAATCGGGGCGATAGGTTCGGGAATCGGCGAAGGCCTTGTGGCAGAATCGGCCTGTGCCGGAATTGCGCGCCAGCCGTCCACAGCAGCTCCGGTGACCAATATGATGTTGTTAGGTCAGGCCGTTACAGAGACAACTGCTATTTACGGACTTTTGGTAAGTTTTATAATGATGTTTAAAGTGTTCCCGGCGTCTGATTCAATCGCTTCGTCCATGGCGCTGTTAGGAGCAGGGTTATGCATGGGCATAGGGGCTCTGGGGCCAGGAATCGGAGAAGGTATTACTGCCAGAGGGGCTGTTAAGTGGATTGCCCGCAATGAATCCTCTTCAGCCAGCACAATAAGGGTAATGCTTGTGGGGCAGGCTGTTTCAGAATCGACCGGTATTTATGCGCTGGTGATATCTTTGGTGTTGATTTTTGTTATTTAGGTTTCAGGAAGTTAATGATATTGAATTGTTAGTGATATTTTTTTTAGGAGGCAATAATGGCTATTGAAGGTGTGGAGATTATAAAGGCAGCGGCTTATCTGGGTGCAGGTTTGGCAATGGGATTAGGCGCGATTGGGCCGGGTGTTGGGGAAGGTATGGCAGCGGCTAAGGCATGTGAAGCTATCGGAAAAAATCCGGCAGAAGCCGGGCTGCTCACCAGAACCATGCTTGTTGGTCAGGCAGTAACGGAATCAACCGGTATTTATGCTCTTGTTATAGCATTGCTGCTTTTATTTGTTGTGTAAATTTTATACTGTTCATTTTATTCGGAGAATAACTGCCGATGCAAATTATCAGCAATATAGCTCTTATAAGTATCAATGAGACGCTGTTTATTCAGCTGATCTCTTTTTTGATCTTTGTTTTTCTTATCAACCGAATCATGTTCCGTCCCTTGGTGGGCGAGATGAGCAAGAGAGGTTCCTATTTTGAAAATTTACGGCAGGAGATAATTGCTGCCGGTCATAGCTTGGAAGATCTTAATGCCCAACTGCAAGAAAGGGAATCCGAAGCCAGAATAGAGGCCATGGGATTAAAAGAGGAGCTGGAAGAAGAAGGGGCATACGATGCTTCCGGTATCATAGAAGCAGCCAGGAATGATGTTATGGCAATCAAAACCAAAGCTGAATCGGAGGTGGATAAGGAAATTGTTGAGGCCAGGAAATTTTTAAAAAAAGAATCCGAAGCCCTCGCCTTGGGAATTATGGAGAAAGTTTTGGACCGGAGGTTGGGTTAATGAAAAGCGCATATATAGTGAAGTGGGTATTTTATACTTTTGTGGCCATATTTGGTTTATTATTATTTGGTGATTTTGCTTTTGCATCTGAAAGCGTCAGTAGCTGGAGAAGTACATACGATTTGGTCTTTAGATGGATAAATTTCGGCATCATTGTATTCCTGCTGGTTAAATTCGGCAAAAAACCT